>DATMMJ010000277.1:0-4049 GCA_035569795.1 Puia sp.
TGACGACAAAAGAAAATACACCAAGGTGCTTGCGAATGCGATGCTATTAGTCAACAGGCCGAACGTTTCGAAGACCAGCATTCTTTTGGTATCTATGCTAAAGAAATGATTTCCCCCGGATGACATATACATGTCCAGGGAATTCACTATAAGCAGTAAGGCCGCGCCCGCTATGGCCAGGTAGCGGACAACGTTTTTATTTTTAATAAATGCTCCGCTAATCATCATCACTACTCCCCAAACTGCAGATAATATAATTGCGTTCATATCTTCTAAATCTTTCTCTAAAATTTATAATTCATTTTGGCAAGAAGGGTTTCCACGGTTGTTTTGGTCAGATCAAGCACTGGTTGCGGGAACACGCCAAGGACAACAATTATTATCACTATCGCGCCCAAAATGATTTTTTCGTTCCATTGGATTTCTTTTGCATTCTGGGTCAGTGGATTTGTGGGGCCAAAAAAAACTTTTTGAATCATGTTCAGCATATATACTGCTGAAAGAATGATGCTGATGGCTGCCGTTACCGTGAATACCACATTGTATTTTGTTGCAGCGGAAGTATATATACCCGAGAACATCAAAAATTCTCCAACAAATGCATTGGTAAGCGGCAGTGCAATATTTGCAAGGGCAACAACAACCAATAAGATCGCAAGGACTGGGGCTTTTTGTGCAAGCCCACCGAGTTCAGAAATTTTTCTTGTCCCCAACTGGCGCTCGATCAGATCCACTACAATCCACAATGCAATGATATTAATGCCGTGGTTGAACATTTGTATCATTACTCCCTGTAGGCCAATTTGCGTGGTAGCAAATACAGCAAGGCACATTAAGCTAATATGGGCAATGGAAGAATAGGCAACCAATCTTTTCAAATCATCTTGAATTATCGCGATCAGTGAAGCATATATCATCCCGATGATGCAAAGCGCAGATGCCGTATCGCCCCAAAGCCATGTGCCTTCTGGCAAAACAGGCGCAAGCCAGCGCATCAAACCAAACAAGCCCATTTTCACCATGATGCCACTGAGGACCATGGTTACAGCCGTTGGAGATTGTTCATAGGTATCAGGCTGCCATGTGTGAAAAGGGAAAATAGGCATCTTGATTGCAAATGCGATGAAGAATAGCCAGAAGAGCCATCCCTGATCCTGCGCAGGTATCATGGAATGCAGGTTATAGAACTCTTTCAGAGAGAACGATTGGTTTTTTGTATGCAGGTATAAATAGATGATGCCAACGAGCATTAGCAAAGAACCGATGAAAGTGTAAACGAAAAATTTGAAAGTAGCCTGAATCCTTTTTTCGCCTCCCCATTGCGAGCTGAGAAAATAAACCGGAATCAACGCAAGCTCCCAGAAAAAATAAAACAGTAGTGCATCCACAGAAACAAATACGCCCATCAGGCCAGCCTGCGAAAGCAGCATCAAGGCATAAAAGTTTCGGCCATTCTTATAATTGGCGCCATAAGTAGCAATAAAAATTAGGGGAAATGCAATCGCGGTTAGCAAAGTCAATATCTGGGACATCCCATCTAATGCAACGGAGAATTTGCTTCCGAGCGAAGGAAGCCATTCTGCTTCAAAATGCAACGAAGCCGAACTCCTGTCCACGGTAAGACCCACCACAGAAACAGCAAGAGTTACCAGCGATAGGAAAAGCGACCAGTTTTTTGCACTGTTACTATTATGAATAAAAAACCCGGCAAGCCCGCTCAATAAAGGAATCGCAATCAGCAAAACAGGGATCATGCGTATAATGCTTTATTACTAAAATTATTTCTTTATAAAAATCTCAACTAAAAACAAAATCACAATGCCGATCACCATCAGCAAAACATAGCCGCCTACCTGTCCACTTTGCAAAAGTCTTATCTGCCTGCTAGTGTATTGCACTGCTTTTCCCACCCCGTTCACCATCCAATCCAATACAGATTTTTCAACCACTCCATTTAAGAATTTTGCAAACGCATACAGCGGTTTTACAATGATCGCATCATATAATTCATCAACATACCATTTGTTAGCCAAAATCTTTCCCAGTCCCCGGGGCTCGCCGAGCTCGGGGTTTTTACTGAATCTTGTCCATCCATAAATGGTACCTGCCAATGCAACCGCTACAGAGATACCCATCAGCGCTAGCTCCTTATTTTTATCAGCTCCCGGCGACGGATGGGCATTTTGAGAGGCGGCAAATACAGGAGATAAAAAATGCTGAAGCCAGTGGGAATCCGTTGCAAAAGCTTCCGGTATGCCAATAAAACCACCGACGACAGCGAGCACAGCAAGAATAACTAAAGGAATGGTAATGGCAAAAGGGCTTTCATGCAAATGGTGTTCCTGCTCCACAGTGCCACGAAATTTTCCGAGAAAAGTGGTAGCGTATAAACGGAACATATAAAACGATGTCATCAGCGCTGTAGTGACGCCTACAATAAAATAGACCGGGTTTTTTTCATAAGCCGCGGCAAGTATTTCATCTTTTGAAAAGAACCCCGAGAATGGTGGTATGCCAGCGATTGCAAGACACGCTAATAAGAATGTGATATGCGTGACAGGCATAAACTTTTTCAAACCGCCCATTTTGCGGATATCCTGCTCGTGCAGTGCATGAATCACCGAACCGGCACCAAGAAACAGCAATGCTTTGAAAAATGCATGCGTCATCACATGGAAAACCGCTCCGGTGTATGCCCCCACGCCAAGGCCCAAAAACATATACCCTAGTTGGCTTACTGTAGAATAGGCCAGCACTTTCTTTATATCATTTTGCTTGATCGCAATACTTGCTGCAAATATTGCTGTTGCGAGCCCTGTTAATGCAACGACTGTCTGTGTGATTGGCGACAGCGTGTAGATGATACTACTCCTTGCAATCATGTAGATGCCTGCAGTGACCATAGTCGCTGCATGTATCAGTGCGGAGACCGGAGTTGGGCCCGCCATTGCGTCGGGAAGCCACGTGTATAAAGGGATTTGTGCAGATTTACCTATTGCACCAACAAATAATAGTAAAGTGATGCCAGTCAAAACTCCGGGAGGAATCAAAGGCGCTTTTGTAAACACTTCAGCAAAAGTCACGGAGCCAAATTTGCTTATCATCCAAAACACGGCGATCAAAAAACCAAGATCACCAATACGGTTCATGATAAAAGCTTTTTTTGCCGCATTTCCGTAATCGATATTCTTAAACCAAAAACCAATCAACAAGTAAGAGCAAAGGCCAACGCCTTCCCAGCCTATGAACATGATTACATAATTGGCGCCGAGCACTAGTATCAGCATCGAAAACACAAATAGATTCAGGTAAGAAAAATATCTGGCGAAACCCTCATTGTCTTCCCTATCCATATATGCTGTGGAATAAAGATGAATGAGAAAGCCAACGCCTGTGATTATCAACAGGAATAATACAGCAAGCTGATCAACCTGAAACGCAAATGAGATCTTTAAAGAACCAGCATTGATAAAATCAAATAGGTTCACAACCACCGTTTCAAAACCTTCTTTTTTGACATCAAAAAAAATCAACAGGCTGATTACAAAGGAGCCGAAGACAGTCCCGCAGCCGACAATACCCGTTACCGATTTTGCTAATTTTTTTCTCAACAGTCCATTGATCAAAAAACCAGCTAATGGTAGTAATGGAACCAAATAAACTAATTTGATCATAAGTTTTACGCTGATGCCAAACGTTTAAGGCAACACGCACTGGGGCGATATCCCTTGTAGGTTTAGCTTTTTTAGTGTTTCAACCTGTTCAAAAAATTCACATCCACTGAATGTGTATTCCTATACATCATCACGATGATTGCCAGTCCCACGCTCACTTCCGCCGCGGCAACCACCATAATAAAGAAAACAAAAATTTGGGCATTAACCCCTGCATTCACATCCGAGGCGCCCAGCGCAAGATGGTGCATTTTGGAAAACGCGACGAGTAGTAAATTTACCGCATTCAGCATCAGCTCAATGCACATAAAAATGATGATGGCATTGCGGCGAGTCAACACACCCGTGACACCTATGCAAAATAAACTAACTGAT
>DATMMJ010000278.1:0-7190 GCA_035569795.1 Puia sp.
TAATTTTTCAGCCTGCTGCATCTGTCTGGCAAATGCACGAGTATGCTGAACAGGCCATTTGCCTCAGACCCCCGCTATTTCCAGGTTCTTTTTCAAGTATTTTTTTTAAGCTATGGCATTGGCCGCCTCGGCTGGGATGCAGACTGGATGCATTATGCAGTAAGCATTTCCGGTTGCGTCGCTTTTAGCTATGGTGCTGAAAGCTTCAAGCAAAAAAAATGGCTTCCTTTTTTTGGCAAATCAGGATTTAGGGTATGGGGATTTAGTATTCTGATTAGTGCCATGAGTGTTTGCCTATTATTAAAAACCAATCATTGGTACACCAGTTTACTCGCAGCATTTTTTACAGTTATTTCAAAATACATTTTTCGGTTCAATAAAAAACATATTTTCAATCCTTCTGCTTTTGGGGTTGTCGCTGTTTTGCTATTTACTCATGACGCGTGGCTTTCGCCAGGGCAATGGGGGAACGATGCGGTGATATTTTTTTCGGTTATAACATTTGGGACAATCATAGTAACAAGAGTGCAAAAGCTGGATACCAGCCTTGCGTTTCTTTTTACTTATGTCGGTCTATTTTACTGGAGGCAACATTATGTGCTTGACTGGCCAATGGATTATTTTACTCATTCCATTACGACCGGCAGTTTACTCCTGTTTGCGTTCTTTATGATCAGCGATCCAAAAACTTCTCCCAATCATCCTTTTGCAAGAATCATCTGGGTAATGATAATCGCCTCGCTTTCTTTTTATCTATCTGCATTTAGATGGGTAAACAATGCCCCCCTTTTTATGCTTGTTGCCGCAGCGCCCCTGGTTGCACTACTTGATAGCATTTTTAAGGCCCCTTCTTTTGCTTGGGCTTCAGTTGAACATATTCCTATTATTTCAAAATTTAAAAATTCAGCCATGAGATTATTTATTAAAAAGTTTGCAGCTGTGGCAATAATGCTTGCCATGCTGAGCCATGAAGCAATCGCCTTTTGCGGGTTCTATGTAAGCAAGGCAGACGGGGCACTAAAAAATAAGACTTCCCAAGTTATCATTGTACATGATGGCGACAGGAATGTGATCACGATGTACAATGATTTTAAAGGGAACAGTAAAGATTTTGCTATGGTTGTCCCCGTGCCAGTTGTGCTGAAGAAAAGTGATATAAAGGTTGTTGACCAGGGTCTGTTTAGTACCTTGAATGAATATAGCCAGCCAAGGCTTGTGCAATACTATGACGAGAATCCTTGCCAGAACAATCAATACAAATTGGAAGGGAAAGCTGCTGGTGTGTCAGCGAATGATGTCGTGATAAGGGGTTACAGTTCTAGACCCAAAGACCTTGGCGTAAAAGTAGAAGCCAAATACCTTGTGGGCGAATATGATATTCTTATCCTTAGCGCCAAAGAATCTCAGGGATTGCGCACATGGTTAACAGAGAACGGCTATAAAATCCCCGGTGGCGCCGATGAGGTGCTGGAGCCATATGTAAAAAGCAATTTGAAATTTTTTGTAGTAAAAGTGAATGAAGAGGAAAAGAAAAAGCTGGCGAACAATTTTTTAAGGCCGATCCAGATTGCATTCAGCTCGCCAAAATTCATGCTGCCAATCCGCTTAGGTATGGCAAATGCGGAAGGAAATCAGGATATGATCGTGTATGCTTTCACCAAAAAAGGAAGGATTGAATGCACGAACTATCGCACCGTTTCACTTCCTACCGGGAAAAATATTCCCTTGTTTGTAGAAAATAATTTTGAGAATTTTTATGCAAACCTATTTCAGCACCAATGGAAGATGGAAGGAAGATCAGTCGCCATGCTTGAATATGCCTGGGACGTGAGTCCCAAGAATTTTATGAAATGCGATCCTTGCGTCGCTGCGGCTCCATCCACGCAGGATTTGGTGCAGGCTGGGGTTTGGTGGCTTGGGCGTTCAGTAAACGATGGCAGCGAAGATGAAGCGTATTCACCAGATGTATATTTCACGCGTATGCACATACGCTATAACCGGAGCGCATTCCCTCAAGATCTCATGTTCCAGGAGACAGCGAACCGGGAAAACTTTCAATCCAGATACATCGTTACCCATCCTGCGACGGGAGATTTTAATTGTGAAGCAGGACGAAAATATCTCGAACAATTAAAGGAACGTCGTACTGATGAACTGGAGATGCTTACTTATCTCACTGGGAAAACGTATAGTGATTGGGACCAGGTTGCCAGTGCGGATCAGGGAAAGCTCATCCCCATAGAAAGTACTTATGCAAGGCTAGCATCTTCTGCAAAGAGTAAAAGTTCAAAAAAGAGCAACACTATTTTACTCGCGACCCTTGGCACAATGGGACTGATATCATTAGTTGGTCTTAGCAAAAAAAGGAAAATGTGAATAAACTATCCCTTTCAGCCACTGGGGATATAATTACTCCTAGGTTTTTGTATTGCCATTTTTCTCAAGTCTTTTTTTAAAACTACCACCCTAAGTCATGATGAATTTTGAATTCATCATTTTTTTTAAGAGTGGTGTACATTAATATTGTCAGATGTTTAAGGGAATGAAGTATTCAGTAAAATGAGAGGATGCGTGGGGATTAAAAATCCTTGGTTTCACCTAGTTCAAAATCGCGGCTGCAAAGCTTGGTAGACTTATGCCTTTAGTACTTTTTTGGTAGGTTTGCGTCCATTGCTGATTTTTCGGGTTAACATTTTGTTAACAAATTGCAATAAAACTATCAGAAATTATTGTTGTTAGTTTTGAATCCAAAATTAACTACACATGAGAAAATCAGTCTTGTTGACTGCCACCATTATTTTGTCTTTTTATGCTAGCCTAATTGCACAAGTAATAAACATAACCGGGCAGGTTAGAGACGAAAAGGGAAATGGATTAATTGGCGTCACGATCAACGAAAAAAACACCAGGAATTTTACGACTACGGATGAAAAAGGGAATTTCACTTTTAAAGTGAACCCAAACGCGAAAATTTTTATTAGCTACGTAGGTTTTGAATCGCAGGAGGTTGCTGCAAAAACCAATCTGCAGATTACACTGTTGACAGAAACACAGGCACTCGGGGAAGTAGTAGTGACAGGTGTCGGTGTGGCGACAAGTAAAAAGAAGCTTTCGATTGATGTTGCAAGCCTGTCCTCAAAAGATTTTGCAAAATCTGCAACCACCTCCATCGAGCAGGCTTTAACCGGCCAGATTGCGGGGGCACAAATTCAACAAACAAGCGGACAACCGGGTTCCGGTTTTAGTATCATCTTAAGAGGGATCAATAGCCTCGGCAGCACCGCACCATTAATTATGGTTGATGGTGTTGAAGTAAAAGATTTAACCAGTCTAGACCCTTCTGTTGTAGATAGGATAGAAGTTGTGAAAGGAGCTGTTGGTGGCACGTTGTACGGTGCTCAAGGTGCAAATGGTGTTATTCAAATTTTCACAAAGCGTGGTGTAAGAAATGGCAAACTAAGTATCAGCTTCAATTCAAAAGTAAGTGTCGATAATATATTAAAGGGCAAAACTCCAATCCTTTCTTCGCATCACCATTACGTAACGGATGCTAGCGGTAATATTTTAGATGCTTCTGGCAATCCAATCAAGGCGGACGCTACCGGTCAGTGGCCTGACCCTGCTGTACCCGATCCAACCGTGAACCCCAATTTAACAAATGATAAAACATTTAATATCCCCACTTACGATCATTTAAAACAAGCTTTCAGGCAAGCATTGACATTTAGTAATGCTGTTTTGGCTTCCGGCGGTGGGGCATATTCAGATTATTCTTTTGCTGCTTCCAGTTTGAAACAACAAGATGTTTTCTCCAATAAATTTAACAGGACCAACTTTTCCATAAATCTGGGATTTGAGCCTCTTAAGGGATTTACCTTTAGATCCATCACACAATTTGTCAGCACATATGAAGACTTGCTGAATGGCAATCGGTTTGAAGTCTTAGACGCATATCCATGGGTAAATTTAAATTGGCTGGATTCTACTGGCAAAAGAGCTTTAAAAACGTCTGCAGCTTCCAATCAGCTGAATTCACTTTCTGAGAGAGATTGGCATATGCGCAATAGCAAAACCATTGCCCTTGTGCAAAATTTTATTTTCAATTATAAGATTAACCGGTTTGTTGAACTGGACCTGAAGTATGGCTTTAATTTAAAGAATATAGATACTTACGATTATTATCAGAATCAATCAGCTGCTCTGCAATCTAGCTTGCATTGGGGCTCCGACAGACAAGGCAGTATAACTGATGGGTATAGCTCAGAGCAATTTCAAAACCTGCTTTCTTCTATTTATATAAGAACTGATTTTGAGAAAGATTTTAGAATCAATGTTCCAATAAAGACTTCTACCCAGGTTTCGTATGATTGGAGAAACGATAATTTCAGAAGCTATTTTTCAGAAGGCATTCAACTTCCTACCTATCCTCCGGCAAATATTTCTGTAGCAAATGTGAAAAACAGTGGAGACAATAGTACAGAATTTACCACATTCGGTGTGCTTATTAATCAGTCCATCGATTTTGGAAATTTATTTGGGATTACAGGCGGTATTCGGTCTGACTATTCAGCGGAATTTGGGGCAGCTTCCAAACCTTTCACTTTCCCAAGAGGAACAGCTTATTTCAGGTTATCAGAATTGTTCCAGAACCATTCATTCCTTAGTGATTGGAAAATCAGAGGTGCTTACGGTGAAGCAGGTATTCAGCCCATGCGTTATCAGAGGCAAGTGACATTTGATGTTAATACACTGGGTAACGGCGTGTCACTTTCTTTGCCTACAACGGCCGAAAACCCCAACCTGCGTGTCCAGAATTCCAAAGAAACGGAGCTTGGCACTGATGCTGCTTTTAATCTGCTGAAAAATAACTGGCTAAATAAACTAAGTTTAAGCGTTACATATTGGAATAGGACTTCGAGCGATATCATTCAACCGGCAAACGTGGCGCCATCAACAGGGTTCGCAGATCTGGTAGATAATTTGACCACACTAACTTCAAAAGGAGTGGATATTTCGGTAGATATTACTGCATATGCTTCAAGAAATATTACCTGGACTTCTGGGATAAGATGGGGTGTAACACAAAGCAAAATTTCAAAAATTGCAAACGGCGCGGATGTCATATTAGGACAGTTTGCTTTAAAACAAGGCCAGTCGCTCGGTTTGTTTTACGGGCAAACCCCTTTGCATAGCTTAACACAAACAAACCCTGCAGGCGCTCCATATATTCCTCAGGGCCAACAGGGCAATTATACGATTGCTCAAGGGAATGTAGTAAACACGGCTACAAATAGTGTTGTACTGACTGCGTCAAATGACCAGTCGGTGATTGGTAAAGCATATCCCGATTTTACATCATCATGGATCAATACGATTCGGATTTATAATAGCCTGACTGTTTCTTTTCAATTTGATTGGGTACATGGAAACAATATATATAATACTACTCGCCAGTGGCTTTATTCGCCGGCAGGTGGTTCCGGTGGTTCGGGTGGTATATCACACGACTTTGATAACGCGGTTACCATAAATGGGAAAACAGGAACATTTGTGAATTATTACCAAAGCTTATATAATCTGGTAAGCCCCACTTCCTGGTTTGTTGAAGATGGTTCTTTTGTGAGACTAAGAGACCTTTCGGTTTCCTATGAATTATCCAATATTTTGAAATTGAGTTGGCTGAAGAGGCTAACTGCAACCTTGTCAGGAAGAAACCTTTTGACTTTTACCAAATATAGAGGCCTTGACCCGGAAAATACATCTGCTGTAGATGGGCAAGGAAACCAAATAACCGCGGTAGGAGCATTTAAAGGAGTGGATTTTTTTGGAATACCTAATCTGAAATCTTATCAATTTTCTCTCAATGTTGGATTTTAATATTTAAAAATTGAAAAAATAATGAAAAAGTCATTTATAATATTCTTCATTTTCTTAGCTGTAGTTTTTGGTAGTTGTAAAAAATCAACGCTGCAATTGCCAAATCCAAACCAGCCAACTCCTGGTTCCCTTTCCACTGAAGCCGGTGCCGAATCATTCGCTATGGGCATTTTTTCCAAGTGGCTAGCCAATGTACCCGGGGAAGGGAATTCTAATATTTTTGAATTGATGCTGATGGCACATAGCAATATGGGAGATGAAGATTTTTGCCCATGGGCCAATTGGGGTATGCGTTATCCCGCAAATGTGAACCAGATAATTCTGCCGCCACCTTATAATACGGTTGTCCCAAATCCTTCCGGATTGGATCAGCAAGGGGCGCTTGTGGCACACAATAGCCGTCAGGCAGGTGAGCAAAATGCTTTGCAATACGAATGGGATGTTTGTTATTTCATGAATGCGCAGTGCAATTTACTCTTGAATGCTTTGAGTACAAACAATATCGCGTTCTCCGGAGATGCTGCTACAAAAAAACAGCTTTTAACTGCATGGGCCTATTGGTGGAAAGGTTACATCTATTCACGGCTAGGATCAGTGTATATTTCAGGAGTTATCAATAACGACCCGGCTAACGGAATAACAAACGGGAATTTTGTGAGCCATGACACAATTACCAATGAAGGAAATGCGAATTTTGATAAAGCGGCAACTATATTAAACAGCTTGGTTGAGAATGGCGATTACGATTTTGTGTTTCAGAAAATAGTTCCCAGTTTTAATAATAGCAGTAACATCATTACCCCTGCTATGTGGGTCAGGCAGATTAACTCTTATAAAGCCAGGAATTACCTGGTTAACAAGAAAGTAGCTGCAATGACTGCGTCTGACTGGACCCAGGTATTATCATTTGCTAATAACGGAATGGTACAGGGAGACTTTTCTTTTATGTTCGGAATGGCGCCCGGGGCTACAAATGATTTGTCTGCTAATTTCTACCACCCCTATGCTTTTCATTCTTTAGGAAATGGTTTTGCTTGGGTATCGGAGAGACTTATTCAGGAATACAAATCCGGTGACGCTCGGTTTACAAAAAATTTTGAACTTCAGCCTGGTGGTCCCGTGGTTAACGTCAGAAACAGGGGAATACAATTTGGTACAAGATACAATGTAATCGATATTGAAAACGGGGGATCTTATGCCACCGATAATAGTGTTGGGGCTGTCAGCATTTCAACAACTTGGGAAGAAAATGTGCTGATGATAGCAGAAGCGAAGATAAGATCAGGTCAAGATATTGATGGCGGTTTGGCTTT
>DATMMJ010000279.1:0-16464 GCA_035569795.1 Puia sp.
TCCAAAAGAAAAACTCGTTTGCCTTTTTATGACGCAGCAAACACCCAACAGCCACGGCGATATTGGCGAAAAATTTAAAGCGCTGGTTTATCAGGCTGTCAATTAATCATTACAAAACTTTAAATTAATGGACCAGCTTACACTGGGTGTTGGCACAAGGCTCCAGCATACACATTTTGGGCCTGGGGTGATCGTTGCAGTCAAATATGCAACCTATCTTATTTCCTTCATCAATCATGGCATCAAAGAAATTGACAAGACTGATATCCATATGGATGAGATCATCCCGGAAAACGTTACAGCAGAAATAGAAACTTCTTCGGGAGCAGAAAAATCTTTATTAAAAATTCTTCAGTTATGGGGTAACGTCACAGAAATTGTTCCACTCGGAGACCGCTGGCAAAAAGGAATGATGCTACTGCAGCCTGCCGACAAAACACAAAAGCCAAAAGAAATCCCTATCGATGTGTTCTTCCATAAAATCGTGATGCTACGCGACAGAGTACGGGTTATGGAGCAACAGATCAATGCACATAAGGTATTAAGTGATGAAGACAAAGTGTATCTGCAGCAATACATTACCCGTATCTACGGATCGCTTACTACCTTCAATGTGCTTTTTAAAAACAAAGAGCACTGGTTTATTGGTGACAAGGGGGGCAGGGAAGAAATCTAACTGTTTTGTAAGTAGCAATTAAGGAGCATGTAATACACACGAATACGAAACAGACGGAGGTCAACTTATTCGTTGTCATTAACTCCTGTTGAATAAAGGGTTTAGGTAATTTCACATTCCAATCTATTAACATGAATAAAAAAACACGAGCGCTTTTTATTTTTTGTCTTTTCCCCATTTTACTATTCTCGCAACAGTACAAAACAATACACGAAAACGCTGTTGTTGCAGACACGCATAACGATGTACTTTCAACCGTAACTTTAAAAGGCTTGAATATGGAAGATGACCTCACAGGGAAGTCCCATAGTGATCTGGTGCGTTTTAAAAAAGGTGGAGTCGACATCCAAATGTTCTCCATTTTTTGTGACGACCGTTATGGCAAGGGCACAGCATTCAAATACGCCACGCAAGAGATAGATTCTTTATATGCTATCGCAAAACGCAATCCAGACAAAATGGAAATGGTTTCCACATGGGCCGAGCTCCAGCATGCATTGAAAAACCATAAGCTGGCTGCGATGATGGGCGTGGAAGGCGGCCACATGATCGAAGATGATCTGGATTATCTTGACAGCCTCGCAAAACGCGGTGTGCGCTATATGACCCTTACCTGGAACAACTCTACGTCATGGGCAACTTCGGCAGCAGACGAATCAAAAAAATCTTTTATTGTGACCCCTTATGGCCTGAACGATTACGGGAAGCAGGTAGTCCGGCGGATGAATGAACTTGGAATGATGGTTGATATCTCCCATGTTGGAGAAAAGACTTTCTGGGATGCCATCCAAACAACCACAAAACCCGTTATCGCTTCCCACAGTTCCGTATTTGCGCTTTGCCCTGTGCCACGCAATCTAAAAGATGACCAGATAAAAGCCGTTGCCAAAAATGGTGGTGTGGTAGATATTAATTTTTACTCTGGATTTATTGACAGCAATTATTTTAAAAAGCGGGAAGCTTTTTTCACGAGGCACAAACTAGAACTGGATTCCTTGAATGGGCTGAAATTACCTGATTACGAAGTGAGTGAATACATTTCTAAAAAATACGCTGAGGAGGCCGCGGCCATCCGTCCGCCGCTTTCTTTGCTCATTGACCATATAGATTACATCGTGAAATTGGTTGGCGCAGATTACGTAGGCCTAGGTTCCGATTTTGATGGTATTGATTCAGCTCCTTTAGGACTGGAGGGGGTGCAGGACTTCCCCAAAATCACTGAGGCGCTATTGAAAAGAGGCTATTCCAAAAAAAATATTGATAAAATTTTAGGAGGCAATTTTTTAAGAGTATTCAAAGCGAATGCCAATTAGCTTGATAGTGCAATATCACTGGTTATGAAAAGCAAATTTACGACTCTACTGCTGATTTGGGTGATCGCTTCAGTGAGCGCTCCGCTGCGCTGTCAGACTTTGCTCACCAATATTGAAGCAAGGAATTTTATGAGTCTGGACGGGAGATGGGAAATTATTATTGATCCCTTCAACGGGGGCGCAGGTAACTGGAAACCGATTTGGAAGGACCAGCACGGGGTTGGAAAAAGTGATTTTTATGAATATCAATTCGATCAAGGGATTACGCTGCATGTGCCCGGTGACTGGAACTCGCAAGAGTCAAACTTACTGTATTACGAAGGGACTCTCTGGTATAAGAGAACGTTTACCTATCAGAAAAAAGAAGCTAAAAAAGCTTTCCTTTATTTTGGGGGCGCCAATTACTGTGTTGATGTGTACCTGAACAACGAAAAACTTGGCAGCCACGAAGGCGGTTTCACGCCCTTCCAATTTGAGGTCACTGGGAAAATCAAAGATGGAGAGAACTCCCTGATTGTCCGTGTGAATAACCAGCGTTCCGAAGACGCCATCCCAGCACTGCATTTTGACTGGTGGAATTATGGCGGCATCACCAGAGATGTGTACCTCGCAGAAACACCCTCCTCGTTTATCCTTGATTATTTTATCCAGCTTAAAAGAAATAATGCTTCCGAGATTCAAGGCTGGGTCGAGTTAGGGGGCGCGGCAGCATCACATAAAAAAATAACGATAAAGATCTTTGAGTTGAATATTAATTACTCTACCCAAACTGCTGAGGGTGGAAAAGCCATGGTATCTTTTGCGGCACAACCTGTGCTTTGGTCCCCAGAAAACCCAAAGTTGTATGATGTGCTGATTGCGGCAGAAACAGATTCTGTTCACGAACAGATCGGTTTTAGGACCATTGCAGTGAAAGGAACTGATATATTACTGAATGGTAAACCCATTTTTTTGCGTGGTATTAATATCCATGAAGAAATTCCGCAACGTGCCGGCAGGGCTTACTCTGAGACCGATGCCCAAATGTTGCTGGGGTGGGCAAAAGAGCTTGGGTGTAATTTTGTCCGGCTCACACATTACCCCCACAATGAGCATATGGTAAGACTGGCCGACAAGCTCGGCATTTTATTATGGGAAGAGATACCGCTATGGCAGGGGATACAGTTCTCAAACCCGATCATTTTAAATAAAGCCAACACATTGCTGGACGAAATGATTGCACGAGATAAAAACCGTTGTGCAATAATCCTGTGGAGCCTTTCTAATGAGACATCGCCTGCTGAAAGCAGGGACCAAACCCTCATCCGTATGGCTGCACATGCAAGAACATTGGACCCTACGCGGCTCATCACTTCTGCCTTTAATCACCTCCGGTATGAAAAAAACCAGGTAACCATTGACGATAGTTTAAGCAAATCCCTGGATGTAGTCGGTGTAAATGAGTATATAGGCTGGTATGGTCAATGGCCTGCAAAGCCCGAAGATATGTTGTGGAAATGCCCGTTCAATAAACCCCTGATTATGTCTGAATTTGGCGCCGAAGCATTATATGGTAATCACGGTTCGCCTGATACCGCCAGCTCATGGAGCGAAGAGTATCAACAGCAGGTGTACAAAGACCAGTTGGTGATGCTAAAGAAAATCCCTTTTTTGCGCGGCACCACTCCATGGATACTAGCAGACTTTCGTTCGCCTGGTAGGCTGCATCCCATTTACCAGCAAGGATGGAACAGAAAGGGATTATTGTCGGACCAGGGGCTTAAAAAGAAAGCCTGGTATGTGATACACGATTATTATAAACAACTGCAATTGGAACATCCATGAGCCAGGAGGAGATCATGACCCAGGAGCATGCAGCAGATGACGAACAACCAAATAAAGATATGGAAGTGCATCATCATCCAGATGTAGGCAAGAAAAATTTTAAAGAATACCTGCTGGAAGGCGTAATGATTTTTCTTGCAGTAACCATGGGCTTTCTGGCCGAAAGCCTGAGGGAGAACTTGAGCGACAAAGAAAAAGAAAAGGAATATATCACGAGTTTTGTGCGCAACCTGCAGCAAGACACCACCAATTTAAGATATACTATCTCGGATAACCAAAGAAAGGGAAGGGGACTTGACAGCCTGATCCATTTATCTTTCAAAAATCTGGGGGAACCGGCTAACAGCCAATTGTTATATAGATACTGCCGCAGGTATGTCGGTTTTTATTCTGCCTTTATCAGTGATGATGCCACCATGCTGCAGCTCAAAAATTCTGGCGGTCTGCGGTTTGTAAAGCACAGTCATATTGCAGACAGCATCGCCCAGTATGATCTGGAGATGAGGGCAATTTACCTGGCAGAATCGCCTTACTCAAAAGCAATTGATGGTGCCCTGACGGCAATGCAGGAATTGTTGATATATACCTTGCAGGAAGATACCGCCTATTATAAAAATGGTGTATTTACAAACAAGGATTTGCCTTTACTGACCGATGACCAGAAAAAAATACAAATATTCTTCAATAAGATCTCAGATGAAAGGGGATGGACACAAAACTATATCAACAATCTACAGGCGAGGCTACCCTTTACAATCAGGCTGATAAAATATTTAAAGGAACAGTACGGGCTCGATTGAAAATAAGGACAGCCAAGACGGAACCAGTCCCACCCATCACTTCCCTATTTTCCGTTCTTGCGTTTATGTTAAACAGTGGTGAATTAACCCTTTTTGATTCCGGCAAACCGAGTTAAGTATGTTCTTTGAAACTATTCATGAACCAGGAAAATAAAACGACCATCACTGTATCCTCTAATTTTAATGGATTATACCCGACCTGCCCCGCAAAAACATGGGGGCCGAGCAAAAAATACGTTGAGTACTGCATGATGCATATTTTATTTATCCTTCCAATTACATTATTCTGTCAGGCAATACCAAATCCGAAAGTAACGGGAGAAAAATTTTTATAGATATTCTACACTAATTAATGATCCTGGCCTTCCTGTTGCGCTGTAGGGGCGCGCTGCCAACTCTGAGTAATCTCTTCCCTTAGTTTATTAACCACATCTTCCAGTCCTTCATACCAGTCAAGATGTGGGCTCCATTTGTTGCAGCCACCTGCGTCCTCAACGCATTGGGTATTTTCCCAAACTCTGCCGCACCCAGGACAGCGGCCACCGGTAGAGAATGTATCCCAGCTTACGGCGCAGGTACACTTCCAGTAGGGGTGCCCGTCAGGTTCCCATTTGCACTTGGGGCAGCGAACGCGGATATTGTCCACTGATAGAAATTTAATAGCTCATTAGTTTTTGAACATATGCATCCAACCTTGCACTTGCCAGAAAATTTTTTTCCAGCTCGATATTGAAAGGAACCGGAGTATCCAAAGAACCGCAGCGCATCACCGGCCCGTCAAGTAGCTCAAAACAATTTTCACTTATCCAGGCCCCAATCTCTGCTCCGATGCCACCAATCAAAGTGTCTTCATGGAGCAATAAAATCTTACCCGTGCGGGCAACTGATGCTTTGATCGCAGGGTAATCCAGCGGCAGCAAGGTTCTCAAATCCACTATATCAAATGATATATTTTGATGTTGCCTGGCATATTGAGTTGCCCAATGAACACCTGCGCCATAGGTAATGATGGAAAGGTCTTCGCCTTGACTTACCAGCCTTGCTTTGCCAATCTGGGTTTCGTAATACGTGGAAGGAACTGGCCCAGTGATACTTCTGTACAAGGCTTTGTGCTCAAAATACATTACAGGATTGGGATCGTTGATTGCAGCGATCAATAACCCTTTTGCATCCAGTGGTGTGGATGGATAGACAACTTTTAGTCCGGGGGTATGCACAAACCACGCTTCATTACTTTGGGAGTGGAAAGGGCCTGCGCCAACGCCTGCGCCTGTCGGCATCCGAATCACCACATCGGCGTTCACACCCCAGCGATAATGAATTTTTGCGAGGTTATTGATAATCTGATTGAAGCCAACGGTTACAAAATCGGCGAACTGCATTTCCATCACGCTTTTGAAACCTTCCAGGCTGAGCCCCAGCGCAGCGCCCACTATAGCGCTCTCGCACAGCGGTGTGTTGCGCACCCTGGGTTTGCCGAATCGACCCACAAAGCCTTCCGTGATTTTAAATGCTCCGCCATATTCTGCTATATCCTGACCCATCAAAACAAGATTGGGATGCTGCTCCATGGATTGAAGCAAGCCTTCTGTGATGGCATCCACAAAGCGTTTGTCGGATGGCTCGTTGAAAATTTTCTTGTCCCGCGCGCTTGCGTTGAATTCCGAATTTTCCGCATACACGTCTTTGAGTTCTTCTTCCGTGTCGGGCACAATTTTTTCTTCCGCGCTGAGGGCTTTCAATTCTTTCTCAATCTCATTTTTTATTTCCTCTCGCAGGTTGCTAACGGAATGCACATCCAATACGTTTTCCAGCAATAAATACTTTTCATAACTGGCTACAGGGTCTTTGGTGGACCACATCTCTAATAATTCTTTCGGGACGTATTTAATACCGCTCGCCTCCTCGTGCCCGCGCATTCGAAAAGTCTTGCATTCGACGATATATGGTTTTTGATTTTTTATGCAATAGTCCCTTACTCCACCGATCGTATCATAAACTGCCAATATATTATTGCCATCGATCTGGACGCCTTCCATGCCATATCCTTTAGCCTTATCCACCAGGTTTTCACAACGGTACTGTTCATCAGTGGGGGTGCTTAACCCATATCCATTATTTTCAATGATAAAAATAACCGGCAGATCCCATACTGCAGCTACATTCAGCGCTTCATGAAAATCGCCCTCGCTGGTGCCCCCATCGCCACTGAAGGCAAGCGATACTTTATTTTCTTTGCGAAGTTTATGGGCGAGAGCAACTCCGTCTGCAATCGCGAGTTGAGGCCCCAGATGAGATATCATGCCGCAGATATGATGTTGTTTTGAACCAAAGTGAAAACTTCTTTCTCTTGCTTTGCTGTATCCGTTTTTGCTCCCCTGCCATTGCATGAACAATTTACTCAAAGGCATTTTACGGGAAGTGAAAACGCCGAGATTGCGGTGCAGCGGCATGATCCATTCATCTTCGCGGAGTGCAAGTGTTGCCCCCACAGCAATCGCCTCCTGCCCTATGCCGCTGAACCATTTACTTATTTTTCCCTGGCGCAAAAGCAAAAGCATTTTTTCTTCTATCAGTCGGGGGAGTAAAATATTCTTGTAAATATGGATAAGCTGATCATTGGACAAATCTTTTCTTTCAAAATTCATAATACTTTGCTATTGCTTTTGTGAATGGAGCCTTACGTATTGTTATCCGGCTGCTGTTTTTTATAAAGCAGGGATGTGATGAAAGATAAGAGCAGGCTGAAGAGCAATGCCCACCAAAAGCCTTCTACTTTGAAGCCATCGACAAATTTTGCGGCTAGTAAGATAATTGCCGCATTAATCACAAAAAGGAATAATCCAAAAGTGAGGATAGTAATGGGCAAAGTGAGTATGATGAGGATCGGCTTGAGGATTGCGTTCAGTACCGCAAGCACCAGGGAGAGCACCAGGGCAGTAGAGAACTTATCAATTTGAATGCCGCTCCTCAAAACGTAAGACAGCGCAAATGCAACTACTGCAGAAATAATTATGCGCAAAATAAAGTTCATAAAAAAAGTTTGCTCGAAAAGTTAGCAAGTTTTAACGGTATTACACCACAACCAACTCATAAAAATCTTCTGGCTGAAGATATTTTCCCGCAAGCTCCTGCAATTGTCCGGCGGAAATGGTTTTTATGATACCAATGCCATTATAAAAATAATTTTCATCCAGCCCATTCAGGATGATATTCTTCCATCTGCCTGCGACATGAAAGGGGCCATCCAGATCACCCAGTATAGTGCCAATCATAAAGTTTCTTGCCGTCTGCAATTCTTCTTCCCCAATCAATTCTTCCCTGAGCAATCGCATCTCTTTGTACACTTCCTCAATAGTTGCTCCGCATACATCTTTGCCCGCTTCAGTGCTTATGACCCATGCGCTTTGCTCAATGTGATTCATCAAATAACTGTGTATGCCATAGGTGTAGCCTTTGTCTTCGCGGATGTTGGCCATGAGGCGGGAGCCGAAGTAACCGCCGAAAATATTATTCAGCATACCCACTTTCTGAAAATCCGGATGGTGCCTGTTGGGGAAATTCCTCGCAATACGCACGGAACCCTGGACTCCATTTGCATCATTGACGACATTATATTTTTTTTCTGCGGCAGGAATAATCTGGTGAGCTTTGTTTTTAGCTTTCTCATTCAAGCCACCCAAAGACAGCGAGCCGAAATTATCATCTAACTGTTCTATGATGTCTTTTGGCAATTTGCCGGCTAAAAAAATAGCGCAATGGCCTTGCTGGTAGTACTGGGTGTGAAAATTTCTGATTTCCTGTTGCTGCAAAGCGTCGAAGTCTTCCAAAGAACTGAATCTGCCGTAAGGATGTTTGTCTCCGAAAAGATAGGCATCAATGAGGCGGCCCGCAACAAAATCGCTTTTCATCAAACTCACCTGCAGTCTTTGTTGCATGTTCTTTTTGTAGATATCCAGTTCTTCCTGCGGAAATGTGGATTGGGTGATTAGTTCTGCAATGACTGGAAGCAGTTCATTGACATATCGCCCGAGGCAGTGCAAGGATATTTCAGCGGTTTCATTTTGGCAAGCTCTGCTTAAAAATGATCCATAGTATTCAAAATGCTCGTTGATCTCCAGGGCAGTTTTTTTTGACGTGCCATTCTTCAGCAAATAGTTTGCCGACGCTGCCACCAGGTTTTTTTCTTCAAACCAGTTGCCTGCGCTGAAAACAAAGTTAACCATGAGCGTGTCTAGCTCGCCCAGATCAATGGCATACACTTCCACGGCATTCTTTAAAGTGTATTTCTTGTAAGGGGGCAACGCAAGATGAAAGTCAACTGCATTGATTATTTTAGGAGCTACCGTTCTGTTAACCATGATTTGATTTTCCTTCGCTTAAAAAAATTTCAGTTATTGCTGTAATAATATAGTGTGTTGCTGTTTTTCTCATCCAAAATCTTCTGGCTTTCGGCCAACATTTGCTCGGCAGTGACAGACTGGTATTTTGCCAGTTCCGTGTTCATCATGTTCGCATCACCGAGCAGTTCATAGATGGCAAGGCTTGCAGCGCGGTTGATCAGGCTCATGTCCTCAAACAAAATGGCTGCTTCGGTTTTATTCTTTACTTTAGTAAGCTCTTTCTCCTCAATTTTATTTTCCCTGATTTTCTGAATTTCCTGTTCCACCGCCTTGTCAGCCTCAACCATGTCAACACCTTTGATAAGCCTTCCTTCTATCACAAGCAGGCCCGGATCCACCGAACCGGTCTGATGACACTCGATGTGGCTGAATAGTTTTTTCTCTTTCACCAAAGATTGATAAAGCCTTGAAGAGCTACCGCCACCAAGCACTTCTGTTATCAATTCTGCAAAATAATAGCCGTCCTCCGTTCGCGAAGCCATGTGGTATGCTTTGTAGAGTGCGTCCAAAGGCACGTCCGATCTCACTTCCAGCTTCCTTGCCTCCTCTTGCCGTGGTTCCTGTGGCAGGTTTCGGTTATATTTCTCACCGCCCGGTATGGGTCCAAACCATTTTTCAGCAAGCTCTTTTACTTGCCCTGTTTTTATATTACCTGCAAGCACCAACACCGCATTGGCAGGGCAATAATGTGAGACGAAGAAATCTTTCACATCGCTTAGTTTTGCATTTTCAATATGGCTTAATTCCTTCCCTATCGTCATCCAACGGTACGGATGCTGTTTGTAGGCAAGTCCCCTCAACTTGAACCAGACATCGCCGTAGGGCTTATTGATATAATGCTCTTTAAATTCTTCGCACACCACTTTGCGCTGCACGGCTAAACTTTTTTCGCTGAAGGCAAGGGAAAGCATCCTGTCGCTTTCCAGCCATAAAGCAGTTTCTATGTTTTCAGCAGGGAGTTGCACGTAATAATTTGTAAAATCATTCGTGGTGAAAGCATTATTCTCACCTCCGGCAATCTGTAACGGCGTTTCAAAATCGGAAATATTTACCGAGCCCCCGAACATAAGATGCTCAAAAAGGTGAGCGAAACCCGTCTTTTCAGGATGCTCATCTTTTGCGCCCACATCATAGAGTACATTCACGACAGCCATGGGCGTTGAAGTATCCTCGTGCACTATCACCCGGAGGCCATTACTTAATTGAAATTGCTCAAATCGTATCATATGCTGCTTGTGTAAAAAGAAGTGCAAAGTAAAGAAGAGAATTGTATTTAATCGGGAAAAGAGTTCAGAAAATGCTTCGCACCTTGAGCGAAAGCTCCATCAGGTCGCCATCCCGCCTGATTATGACTTTAATTTTTTCGCCGATGTTCTGCAGCAAGTTTTTATAGGCCTGGATGTCTTTACTAAAGTTGTTGCCTACGGAGAAAACGATATCTCCTTGTTTAAAGCCAGCTTTCTCTGCCGGCGATTCTTTCATCACATCTGCAACGCGTATCTCCCCATCAATCCAATAAATGCTGAGCCCCGTATAGGAATAGTCGAATGGATCGCGGTAATGCGCATTTGGCATTAAGTAAATCTCCCTTCTGCCGTAATTCAAAATGATGTTAAACCTGCGTAGCAAGTCATTACCAATAAGTCCCCCGAGTGAAGGATAGGAAGTGATGTTGTACACGTCATCAAAAATATAAGCTGGCACGTTGCGGAAGTGATAAGGGCCCAACCTGAATTCTTTTACAGTCGTCTGCAGCATATTTGTTTTGCCTCCAAGACCTTGCGCAAGCGTCGGAACGGGCTTTCTTTTTTTAGAGTTGAATAATGTGCTATCGGTTACAAAATCAGTGGAGAGAAGCAAGCATAAACCTGCACCTGTATCAAAATAAAAACGCGCACTGATATCCGTATTATCTCTTACCCGCGCATCCTCCACCGGTAGATTGACTATGAAAGGGTGTGTAAGATAGCCGCCCTTTGGATATTTTAACGTGCCTCTTGAATTCACCAAAATCTTGGAACTATCATAATCAACCTTCACGATATATCTTGTCAAAAAACTATAGCCGATAATGCCATCAATGTTTTCGCCATATACACTGGTTAATATCCCGTAATCGTTCACGTGGAAATTAAGGCTGTCCACTTCCAGGCCCGGAAGATATAGTGTTTCATTGTAAACAAAACTGACATTGCGAACCCCTGCGATACCTCGAATGGTTTTATCCGAAGGGACGGGTTTTATATGCAGACGTGTGCATGTCGTTGAGTCAAGGGAAATGCCACCGCTTCCCGTGTCGAAAACAAAATTCAGTGTGTCAGGATAATTGCCAAGCCTTGCTCTAACTAATATGATGCCGCCGTTAAGCAATCGAAAGGAGAAGCTGGTTATTAACTTGGATGGCGGTGCAATGAATTCTTCCTGTGCCATCCCCTGCAAGCAGGAAAAAAGCAAAATCATAGTTACCGTAAAAATCAGTCGCGGTCGCAATAGTAATTTTGAAGTCAAGAGGCGTCGCAATAAAAAATCATTGACAAAATATATCATAAGCAAGCTTGGCAATGGCAGGGGAACTCCTGCCCGGTTGTTGTTTGGCGGTTAAATATATCACAAGTTTTTTTCAGCTGCAAACCGTTTGTACAAAATCTTGTATTCCGGCGCCGCTGCACTAAATTTGTCATTCATCAAAACAAAGATAAAAGTGAATTTGGGCCAATTATATGATAAGGCGCTCCGCTTTGAGTTCTTAAGCGTTGAGGAAGCCGTCTTTTTGTTTAAGCATGCTCCGCTTTCAGAATTGATGTACGTGGCCAACGAATTAAGGAAGCAACAGGTGCCGCATGGCAAAGTCACCTGGCAAATTGACCGTAACGTGAACACTACCAATGTGTGCATTGCCAATTGCAAGTTCTGCAATTTTTATCGCGTGCCGGGTCATCCCGATGCCTATATAACGGACATGGATACCTACAAAAGAAAAATTGAAGAAACTTTTGCGTGGGGCGGCGACCAGCTATTGCTGCAGGGAGGACACCACCCGAAACTAGGGCTGAGCTTTTATATCAACCTTTTTAAGCAATTAAAACAGTTGTATCCTTCCCTCAAACTGCATACCCTTGGGCCGCCGGAGGTTGCACATATCTGCAAACTGGAAAAAATGAGCCATCATGAGGTCCTGACTGCATTAAAGAAAGCAGGCATGGATTCATTGCCCGGAGCAGGTGCAGAAATCCTGATTGACCGTGTCCGTAGGCTCATCTCCAAAGGAAAATGCAGTGCACAGGAATGGCTGGATATTATGCACGAAGCGCATAATCTTCAGATCACCACTTCCGCCACCATGATGTTTGGCCATGTGGAAACCATTGAAGAACGTTTTGAGCATCTGGTGAAATTAAGGGAAGTGCAGTCTATAAAGCCCCCATCAGCAAAGGGTTTTTTAGCTTTCATCCCCTGGACATTCCAGGACGTTGACACATTGCTTGCAAAAATCCGGGGAGTACACAACCTCACAACACCTGAAGAGTATATTCGCATGATCGCCATGAGCCGCATTATGCTGCCCAATGTAAAAAATATTCAAGCTTCCTGGCTTACCGTAGGAAAGCAAACGGCGCAAATTTGCTTACATGCGGGCGCAAACGATTTTGGAAGCATCATGCTGGAAGAAAATGTAGTAAGCGCCGCAGGTGCTCCCCACAGATTTACAGCAAAAGGCATACAACAAGCCATAACCGAAGCAGGATTTGAGCCCCAATTGCGCAACCAGCAATATGAATGGAGAGAAATACCCGCTGTTATGGAAGAACAGGTCATTAACTACTGATAATCACCTTCTTGCTTTGGTTACAAAAGATCAAAAAGCCCATCGGTCATGATTTTGATTTAAGTTATTGGGAGGCTATCATCCATTTAATTATCCCCCTTGGCCGTTGGGACCGCTCGTAAAGCTGTTTAGGTGTACTCACCGGCACCGTTGAATGCAAAAGTATTGGCCTTTAGTCCTTAGGTCTCTCCCTATGCTGCTGCTAAACTTTCTCAGGCTACAAGACCCGCTCCTGGTGGTTTTCATTCACTTAGGGCGTGTCACCCCCTGCACTATTTTGACAGAACTGCTCCTAATTCATCAATTATGGTAATTTTTTTCCTGTTTAGAAACTTAAACCGCAGGATTTACGTTATAGGGTACTCGAAATCCTAAGGAATCTAATGAAAAGCCCCTTTCGAAAGCTTATAAGAATATCCATAGTACTATTTGCATTAGTGCTACTTTTCAATTTTTTTGGCTATTACCTCATGCATGTAAAGTCAGCGGAAGATGAAGCGCTGACCCAATCAAAAAGCATATCCGGCAAACTGCAAACCTATAGTCAGGTTATAGCAAAAAACGGGCTTCTCATATTAACTCCGGGCTTGACGGACAAGCAATTTAGTGTTGCAAAGGACAGTCTGCAGAATGCGCTTGGTATTTTCAAACAGCAGCTGGAGTTTTTGCAAGAACAAATAGTTGTGCAAAAATTGCCCCTGCCACAGCCTGTATTCAAAATCCGCTTGCTTTTATCAACCATAAAACCCTACTATCAAAATTTTGTAGCGGTTAATGAAGAACTCGCCCAGGCTGACTCTACTCTCATAAGTATCAACAGGCGTCTGTACCTGCGCCAGGAATTGTACAATGAGCAGAATTTTTTGTCAATCATGAGGGAAGTTACAGACCAGTACGGCCTTATCGCAAGCGGAAAACGCAAAGAGTCATCCACCATCGACGCAAGCAAATTTCTGTCTCTCATTATTGCCATTATATGCCTTATTATTTTAGTGCTTGAGCCGGCATTCAAACGAGGAGAAAAAAATTACACCGAATTGCAAAACGCAAGGAATGAATTGCTGCAGGAAAAAAAATACCTTGCCTCCATTTTACAATCACAAACAAATTATGTAGTCCGGATCAATAGGGTTGGAAGTTTCACGTATGCCAACCCATCGTTTTTAAAGACCTTTAACCACACCAAGGAAGATTTAGATAGAAAATTTTTTTATGAGACTATTTTCCCAAAAGATATGGTCAGGTGCCAGCAGGTAGCGGACGAATGCTGGAAAACACCAGGCAAAGTTTCCCGCCTGCTGATAAAAAAACCCATTGGCAGTACAAGGGAATTCTTATGGACCGAATGGGAGTTTTTAGCACTTACTGATGACCGTGGAGAAGTAAGAGAAATACAGGCCATTGGCCTGAACGTGACCGATAAAGTGGAAGCTCAGCAAGTGAAAGAGGAAGCAATTCAGACTTTATCGTACGGCATGACCTACGCAAAAATGGGTTCCTGGAAATTTGATTTCACTACAAAAGAGCTGGCACTCAGCAAAGAATTTAAAGCATTGCTCGGCATTGAAGAGAGTCCAGGCAAAATGAGGCTCGAAAATTTTATCCGAACATATGTTGTGCCGGAAGACCAGGATTTAGTTGCTGAAGAATTTATGAATGCGGTCAATAACAGGGAGGATAAAGATTTTGAAACTTCTTTTTCCTTCCGGGTCATCACCAACCATGGCTGGATGAGGTATCTTTCTGCAAAGGGAATAGTAACGGACCTGAATAGCAGCTTCGGCATTGCGCAGGATAACACTGCGCAAAAAGAATCCGAAAACGCGCTGCTGAACAGCGAACAAAAATTTCGCCTGCTGGCAGAAAACTCTGAAGATATCATCAGCGTGCATGCTGCCGATGGCACCATGTGGTATTTATCCCCTTCAGTATCGACAGTCCTAGGATACGATGTGGAAGATATTATCGGCAGGTCTGCGTTTCAATATATACACCCCGATGACAGACATAAGTTTTACCCATCAGCAGAAAACAAGGCTTCCCTTACAGATTCCGAAAGCATCATCATCCGATACCGCATCCTAAAAAAAGATGGTTCTTATATCTGGCTTGAAACTATTGTCAAGCCAATTGTTGATGACAATGAGGTGATCAAGCTGATTTGTACTTCAAGGAATATCACAGAACAAAAAGGAGTGCAGGAAAACCTCAAAAGAAAGGACCAGCTGCTTCAGGCTGTTGCTGAGGCGACACATTCTCTTTTAATAAATTCAAATCTGCATAGCGCAATTGAGCAGTCATTAAAAATACTCGGAAGTAAATCGCATGTGGACCAGGCTTATGTTTTTTGCAATGAATTTGATACTGAAAAGCAGATATGGACAGCAAGCCTGCTGAAAGAATGGATCGCTGATGAGGATGTTATGATGCCTTTAGACAGAGATATTCAAAAAGTTCCTTTTGCGTCCGTTGCCACTTTTATCTCCATGCTGCAAAACAAGGAACCAGTAATCAGTTATATCACGACCGAACAGGATCCGGATCTGCGCTCCATGCTGGAAAAACGAAAAATTCTTTCCCTGGTGTCTGTTCCCATTTTCATAAAAGAAAATTTCTGGGGTTTTGTCGGATTTAACGACCGTAAAAAAGAAAGGAAATGGACTGAAACGGAATTGTCTGTGCTGAGGTCTTTTGCCTCCTCCCTTGCTGCTTCCATTGAACGCAAAGAAAAAAATGAGGAATTGATCCAGGCAAAAGAAATTGCCGAATCTGCAAGTCATGCAAAAAGCGAGTTCATGGCTAACATGAGCCACGAACTGCGCACGCCCATGAACGGCATTATAGGCTTTACGGACCTGGTGCTTACTACAGAATTACAAAAAACACAAAGGGACTATCTTCAGAATGTAAAAAAATCTGCCCACGGCTTGCTGGATATCATCAACGATGTGCTTGATTTCTCCAAAATTGAAGCGGGTAAATTAGATATCGAACATACGCTGTTCAAATTAGATGAACTGGTTGAAGAAACCATTGATATGTTAACGGTAAAGGCCTATGAAAAGAAACTGGAGACTTTGTTTAAAGTCGACTTATCGATGCCATCACAGTTCTATGGCGACCCGGTGCGGATCCGCCAGGTCATTGTCAATTTACTCGGCAATGCGATCAAGTTTACAAGTGAAGGTGAAATCTTTGTGAGCATCCAAAAAAACGGAGAGCTCTACCGCAACGACGATAAAAAATACCTCAACGTTACCGTTTGTGTTACAGACACCGGGATCGGAATCCCTAAGGAAAAACTGCAAAAGATATTTGAGAGCTTCACTCAGGCCGATACTTCCACGACACGTAAATATGGCGGCACGGGCTTAGGCCTGACTATTGCCAAACGCCTGGCAGAAATGATGGGTGGTAATTTATCTGTTGAAAGCAAGCCTGGCAAGGGGAGCACTTTCACACTGCATCTGACTCTGGAAGTGGCAAACGAGCAGCCGGAAATGGCTGTACCTGAAAAACCCTTGCTTAACAAAGTTTTGGTTGTGGATGACAATGCAACCAACCGTCAGTTAATGCAGGAAATGTTCCGGACTATGAATATTGAATGCAATATTTCACCTGG
>DATMMJ010000280.1:0-3996 GCA_035569795.1 Puia sp.
ATTATTTATTGCAGCAAACAGAAGGCAAGTTCACGATAATACATAGTTTGGATGGATATGATGAGATTTCCTTAACGGGCGACACAAAAGTGATCAACAACGAAGGAGAAAAAATAATGACTCCTGAACAATTGGGTAAACGTTCTGTTGACCCAACTGATATTTATGGGGGCGGCACAGTGGAAGAGGCGGCAAAGATATTTTCAAAAATCTTAAAAGGTGACGGGACTTGGGCGCAAAACGCAGTCGTATTTGCCAATGCTGCTATGGCACTCCATTGTACGGGCTTGTATAAAAACTACGATGATGCCTATTACGCAGGTGTCGAAAGTTTAGAGAGCGGAAAAGCCCGTCAGGCATTAGAAAAATTAATTGGATTGCAGTGATTTACCCTTTCTTGAACCCACTAACAAAATGAAAGTTTGAGCCGATGAACATCCTTGAGAAAATAATAGCAGATAAAAGGAATGAAATTGCATTGAAAAAGGCAATAATCCCCATTAATGCCTGGAAAAGGCTGCCTCTTTACAAAGAAAAAAGATTATCCCTCAAGCAATCTTTATTGAAAGAAGACTCTACAGGCATTATTGCTGAGTTCAAACGAAAATCTCCATCCAAGGGAGTAATTAACGCGGATGCCGTATTAGAAGATGTTATCCTTGCCTATGATTTCGGTGCGGCTGGCATTTCTGTGCTTACAGATGAAAAATATTTCGGAGGCACCAGTGATGATTTAGTCCTTGCCAGGGAGATGGTAACAACGCCATTGCTGCGCAAAGATTTTATTATTGATGAATATCAGTTGGAAGAGGCAAGAGGGATAGGCGCCGATGTTATCTTACTGATTGCATCCTGCCTTAGCAAACAGGAAGTAAAACGGCTTGCACAAAAAGCAAAAAGTCTCAACCTGGAAGTATTGCTTGAACTGCACACAGAAGAAGAACTGGGCCATATATGCGATGAAACAGAAATTATCGGAGTCAATAACCGCGATTTGAAAACTTTCAATGTAAATGTGGAGCGAAGCTTGCTGATGGCTGAAAAGATCCCTGCAGGCAAAATAAAAATTGCGGAAAGCGGCATCAGTTCAATAGAAAGCATTAAATTATTCAGGGAAAATGGTTTTCATGGTTTCCTTATCGGTGAACATTTTATGAAAGAAAAAAATCCTGCGATTGCATTTGTCACATTCATTAACCAGTTAAAAAATGGTAGAGCATGAGAGTGAAAGTCTGCGGCATGACTCAGCTTGAACAGGTAAGAAAACTAGACGAAATGGGTGTTGATTTTGCAGGTTTTATTTTTTATCCAAAATCGCCACGCTATGTTGCCAGGCACATGGAAGGCCCGCAATTAAAAAGGGAAAAGCTTCATTTGGGCAAGGTAGGCGTGTTCGTAAACACTACTTATGAGGATGTAATGAAACAAGTGGATGCTTACGGGCTCGACATGGTGCAGTTTCACGGCGATGAGACGACGCGTCTCTGCGAGCAAGTCTCCAATTATGTTTCGGTGATAAAAGTCTTTCGCATGGGCGATGACGACCCTGTCAGCTGGATTGTTCGGCCTTATGAAGAAGTCAGCGACATGTTCCTGTTCGATACAGAAGGTGCTGGTTATGGCGGCACCGGAAAAAAATTCAATTGGGACTTGCTCAAGAAGGCAACAGTGAACAAATTATTTTTTTTAAGCGGAGGCATTGAGCCAGGTGATATCGAAAAACTGAAAGCATTTGAAGCAGAACCGGCAGCAAAAAAATTGTTTTCAATTGACATTAACAGCAAATTTGAAACAAGCGCCGGTGTGAAGGATTTGAAAAAGGTAAAGGAGTTTGTTGATAAATTGAAGAGTTGAATCTTTTAAGAAGACGGCCTGTAAATTTACGCACCCGGGGTACAGTCCTACTGTTACTCCCCAGTTGCGCGGTCGCGCTCCGGCATGGAAGAAATTCGATTGATCGCTATAATTAAAAGTAACATGATAAATATTCGAAGAGCCATAGAAGGCGATTTACAACAAATGCTTGCGATTTATAATGAGATCATCGCCAACACAACCGCAGTGTTTCAATATGATTTACATACCCTTGAAATGCGTAAAGAATGGTTTGCACAAAAACAGAAAGAGGGTTTTCCTGTTTTTGTAGCAGAAGAAAATGAAGAATTGCTAGGATTCAGCACCATAGGAGCTTTCAGGAACTGGCAGGCATATAAGTATTCGGTCGAGAATTCAGTGTATGTAAAAGCGGATAAAAGAGGCAAAGGGATTGGCAAATTATTATTGAAGCCTTTGATTGATGCGGCAAAACAAATGGGGATGCATACTGTCATCGCCGGCATAGATGCAAGCAACGAAACGAGCGTTGCACTGCACAAACAATTTGGCTTTGTTGAGGTGGCTTATTTTAAGGAAGTAGGCTATAAATTTGACAGATGGTTGGATTTAAAATTTTTGCAGTTGATATGCTGAGAAGCGATTGGAAATCCTGTTGGCCTTACTGTTGCAGAAAATGTCAAAGGACTAATTTTTAAAAAGCTAAAAAGACCAAGCTAGCGCAATCAGCTTGGTCAGATACATCCGATTTAAACCAGGATTTAGGCAATTGATAAACAATTAAAATGATACGAAGAACAATCACTTTAAATAAAGGGACCTACAAGCAACCCAATATTTTTGGCTATTATGGGAACTTCGGCGGAGCCTATATTCCGGAGATGCTGCATCGGAATGTAGAAGAACTCAAGTTAAAATACCTCGACATTATTTATGAAGATTCTTTTCAAAAAGAATTTCGCCAGCTGCTGACGGATTATGCTGGCCGACCAACACCCCTATACTTTGCGCAAAGATTAAGCAAGTTGCACAACACGAATATTCTTTTAAAGAGAGAAGACCTTTGTCACACTGGCGCGCATAAAATCAATAACACAATCGGGCAGATCCTGGTTGCTTTGAAATTAGGCAAAACCCGGATCATTGCGGAGACCGGCGCAGGCCAGCATGGAGTGGCAACGGCAACGGTGTGTGCATTAAAAGGCCTTGAGTGCATTGTCTACATGGGTGAAAAAGATATTGAGCGGCAGGCGCCAAATGTCGCGAGAATGAAAATGCTTGGAGCAAAAGTCGTACCTGCAAGAAGCGGGAGCAAAACGCTTAAAGACGCCACTAATGAAGCAATCCGTGATTGGATAAATAATCCAAGCGACACACATTACATTATTGGCAGTGTTGTTGGTCCGCATCCTTATCCAGACATGGTTGCGCGTTTTCAAAGCATCATCAGTGAAGAATTGCGCTGGCAGTTAAAAGAAAAAACAACTAGTGAGTTGCCAACGCATGTAATTGCTTGTGTTGGTGGTGGAAGTAATGCGGCCGGTGCTTTTTATCACTATCTCGACGAAGCAGGTGTTGAACTCATCGCAGTAGAAGCTGCTGGATGTGGTTTGCAAAGCGGATTAAGTGCCGCTACGACGCAGCTCGGCAAACCGGGTGTATTGCATGGCAGCAAAAGCCTGGTGATGCAAACGGCAGATGGCCAGGTTGTAGAACCACACAGCATTTCAGCAGGGCTTGACTATCCCGGCATCGGGCCAATGCTCGCACATTTGTACGAGAGCGGCAGGGCAAAATTCCTTAGTGCAACAGATGATGAAGCGCTGAAAGCCGCATTTCAATTGGCAAAATTAGAAGGCATCATACCTGCGCTGGAGAGTGCGCATGCGCTTGCCGCATTGAATCAAATGAAATTCAGGCAAACGGATACTGTGGTATTGTGCCTGAGTGGACGAGGAGATAAAGATTTGGCAACATACATGAAATACCTTTGACCAATTAAACATTATGCAGGCGCAAAGTGAAAGCGGAAATCGGGTATTCTTCGTTTTGTAGGTTCCACGTAGTTCCATTACATACTAACATTTACTCCTCATTACTAAACGAAATTGATCATCATAAAAATACAATGAGCCGGATTCAAGATTTATTTGGGAAGGGAAA
>DATMMJ010000281.1:0-7008 GCA_035569795.1 Puia sp.
ATTTCACATCCTTCACCGATTTGAGTTTTGCCTTCGGCAGAAGAATTAATGGTGAGATTTTTTAGTTTGTTTGCACCTTTTAAATAGGCGTCGCTGCCAATCAATGCATCTTTGATGATGCGGCAATTTTTTATTACGGTCCGGTCACCAATTTTTCCATAGGAGCCTCTGTGATAGTCAAATTTTATTTCAGTGAATTCTTTCAGTTTATCTTGAAAGGTTTTATCATCCCGGAATCGGCTCCATAGGTAGGCGTCGCCTGGGAGCATGCCATCAAAGGGAATAATACTTCGCCCGCCATTCTCATTGCATATTTCCAGCCTGATGCGCCGCGATTCCGGCTCGCCTTGCTTCAACACACCATTACCGAATTTCGCATTGTCAGTAGTAGCAAGCTCGTTCACGTTGACGATGATTACATCGTTCCCAACGATATAATGCGAGAGATAGTTCACATTATCTACAGACACATTATCTCCGAAGTCAGAACTGATGATGGTACTGTTGTACAGGCCTACCGGGCATCGCAGGTTATGGAACTCCAAATAGTACGGTTCTAATTTCCCAATCCGCACAAGCCCAAAAAATTTACAGTTCAAAACCAAATCAGCCGTAAAGGAATCTGAGACAAGGATATGGTTCCAGTTGTCGGACGTATTGCGGTTGCGTACGAGCGCTTCAATTTCATAGGCGGTCAATTTACGGTAATGTATCCCGTTTTTGTTCTGCTCGTATCGCAGATAATATTCATCTTTCCCCTTTGGAAGATATTTCAAGTCAATAAAATGGTACCCCAGCGAATCAATCGGACTTTTGTTGATCTGGTTCATGTTCGCGATTTAATATTGTGGAAAGTTAAATAAAATATGGAAGGCTTTTAATAATCGAACGGATATGAACATCTAATTCGATATTTTTACAAAACAATTAAGCAGAATCAAATGGCTTCAAAAAAAATATTCAGGATAACCATTGTCTTACTGTTGATTTTTACAAACATTGGTTGTGATCAGGTGTCTAAAAAAATAATCAGAAATAATATCAGTGAAAACCAGACAATAGGAATATTACGCAATCATCTTATTGTGATGCGCGTGGAGAATGCGGGTGCATTTCTCAGCTTCGGGGATTCTTTATCAAAGACGGTGAAGAATATTTTGTTGAGAATTCTTCCATTAATTGCTTTAACCATTGCTTTGATATATGTTTTCGCAAAGCAAAACATTTCTGCAATCTCAATAATAGCGATTTGTTTTATTATTGGTGGGGGTGTCGGAAATATCTTTGACAGGATTTTTTATGGCTCAGTAACAGATTTTCTATATATACAATTTGGGGCTTTTCAAACGGGGGTTTTTAATATGGCGGATTTGTCAATCACCTCAGGTGGAGTCATTATTTTGCTTCAATCATTAAACAGGAGTAAGCGTCTGTATTAAATAATTTTAGATTGAATCGGAGCTTATTGCTGAACCTGTCTAGTCAATAACCAAAGCCAGCCACTGCTAGCTATTCTACCGTAACACTCTTAGCTAGGTTTCTTGGCTTGTCTACATCGCAGCCTTTTGCAACACCAAGATGATAAGCAAACAACTGCAACGGTATCACGCTAAGCAATGGCGCAATCAATTCATCTGCCTCGGGCACTGACATGGAATCGTCAGCCATGGTTGCAACGGTATCATCCCCGTCACTGATCACTGCGATCACTTTCCCTTTGCGGGCTTTTATCTCCTGTATGTTACTAATAATTTTTTGGTGATAAGAATCTTTTGTGGCGACGAACAGCACTGGTAACATATCGTCTACCAGAGCGATTGGCCCATGCTTCATTTCCGCTGCGGGGTAGCCTTCTGCATGTATGTAAGAGATTTCCTTTAGCTTCAAAGCGCCTTCCAAAGCGACAGGGAAATTGTAGCCACGGCCAAGATAGAGCGCATCTTTGGAATGCATATATTTTATTGCAAGAGTCTTAATATGGTCATTTAATAGCAAGACCTCTTTCACTTTTTCCGGAATACTATGCAGTTCGTTCACCAAGTGCACATAACGCTCTTCACTGATCGAGTTTTTTTCTTTGGCAATTTTCAATGCAATCATAGTAAGCACCGCCAGTTGCGCCGTGAAAGCCTTGGTGCTAGCTACTCCAATCTCCGGACCGGCGTGTGTATATGCGCCAGCGTCAGATATTCTGGCAATGGAAGATCCTACAACATTCACTACTCCAAAAATAAATGCGCCCTGCTCCTTCGCCTTTTCTATAGCAACGATGGTATCCGCGGTTTCTCCGCTTTGCGAAATAGCAATGATGACATCCCCTTTGTGGATTACAGGATTTCTATAGCGGAACTCAGATGCATATTCTACTTCAACCGGAATGCGGCAAAGCTCTTCAAAAATGTATTCAGCTAGAAGCCCGGCATGCCAGCTCGTACCGCATGCTACCATGATAATTCTTTTTGCATTTTTTAGGTGCTCAATATTATTTTGAATACCGGCCATGGTAATGGTTGCGTTACTAACGTCTAAGCGACCCCGCAAACAGTCGAAGATGGTGTCCGGCTGTTCAAAAATTTCTTTGAGCATGAAATGGTCGTAGCCTCCCTTTTCAATCGCGGCCAATTCAATATCTAGTTTTTGTATAAAAGGGGTTATTTTTTCATTTCCTAGATTTTTAAGAATTAGCTCATCTGGCTTTAAAATGGCAAGCTCATAGTCGTTCACGTATACTACTTCTTTTGTGTACTCAATGATTGGCGATGCATCGGAAGCAAGGAAATGCTCGCCTTTCCCCACACCAATCACCAGCGGAGATCCTTTTCTTGCAGCAATAATGGTGTCAGGATTGTCCTGGTCAAGTAGTACGATCACGTAAGCGCCAACTACTCGTTTTAGTGCAATACGCACAGCTTCTTCCAGCCCGCACTGCATATTTTTTTGTATGTCCTCAATAAAATTCAACAGCACCTCGGTATCCGTTTCGCTTTTAAAAACATAGCCCTTCTTCTGCAACTCAGTTTTTAGTTGTGCGTAGTTTTCGATAATGCCATTGTGGATCATCGCCAGCTTGCCGTTAGCGGATTGATGTGGATGCGCATTGCGATCACTTGGCTCGCCATGGGTGGCCCAGCGCGTGTGCCCAATTCCGGCATGGGCGTGCAGGTCTTTGCCAATAAGGCTTTCTTCCAGTTCAGCTACTTTGCCTTTTTTCTTATACACTTTCAGCCCATCATTCAGCAATGCAACACCCGAACTGTCATAGCCCCGATATTCCAGTCTTTTCAAACCTTTTAAGATTATGGGGTACGCTTCTCTCGGGCCAATGTAGGCAACAATTCCGCACATGATTTATTGGTTTAAAGATTAAAAGGCAGCATGGCCAGAAATATTTGCGCAAAGGTAAATGCTGTTGTCAATAAACTGCTGCAAAAATAATTGAATGATTAATTGTGAAAAGATTAAAAAAGTTGTAGTAATGCGCTTTGAATATTTCCTCGCCACCGTTCCGGGGATGCGCCAGGATCTATACACTTTAAGATTTGTTCTTTTGTGAACTCTTGGGAGTTTTCCCGGTAGGCTAACGTCAATGTGCAACCTAGATACGATCGTCTATCCAATACAATGCTAATTCCTAAAGTGCGGGATGCGGCCTTTGAAATGTCTTATTGCAGAATTGCAATCTGTTACATCAATAAGGAAAATTAATTGGGGCGTGTCGCAAATCAAAAGCGCTCTTTTTTGAGTAGAAGAGCGCTTTTTTTATAATCACTTGGTTTGGATTATTGTTGTTTTTTCCAATAGCCGTCAATCCAAATCCAACCCTCATCAGTATGTTTCCAGTGCGGCTCAACCCATTTTCTTCCCTGAGCATTAGTCGTTGGGCCGGGCGAAGGTTTCTGCGAATAGATCGTGTCATTATTATAGTAGCCGCTGCCATCATTCCCGTTATTTTCACGATAGGAGTTATCCGGTGCAGGGACTGTGGAATTATTATTTGATGGTGGTGGAGTATCATCATAATACCCCGAGTCAGGATAACCATAGCTATAAGGATAACCGTAGGACGGGTAATAATAGGGATACCCATAATAATAGGGATAACCATAGCCTAGGCCGAGACCAAAATAAGGCCAGCCATAATAACCCCGGTAACCACCATAATATCCGCGACCTCCACGATAACCGGCTCCACCACGATATCCATAGCTGCCACGATATCCATAACTGCCATGATATCCGGAAACACCTCTAGATCCGCTGTAAACCCCTCTGGATCCACTTAAACTTCCCCTCGAACTACCGCCGCCTCTACTAAACCCACCACCTCCTCTACTAAAACCGCCGCCACCACCACCTCTACTAAAACCGCCGCCACCACCACCGCGACCTCCACCTCCACCTCCACCTCCACGTCCACCGCCATGTTGGGCAAAACCAACACAAACGGTTAACAACAAAACTGTAAGTAAAACTGCAATCTGTTTCATAGCCTTCTTTTTTAGAGTAATGATTCAATCATAATAAATGTATATCCCTTAAAGTTACACCTTAATTCCATAAAAATGACTGCTTGAAATCCAATCACAAGCCTTTAACAATCGTTAAATATCATTTAAGATACGTTTCAAACAATTTGAAAATGCGTTTATATTCATCAGTCCAACTACTTGGCTCGGTAAAGCCATGATCTTCCATTGGGTACACTGCAAGCTCCCAATTGTCTTTTCCTAATTCAATCAATCTCTGCGATAAACGCACAATATCTTGAAAGTGCACGTTTTGATCTACCATGCCATGAAGCATTAGCAAATGCCCTTTCAAACCACTTGCAAAATATATCGGGGAACTCTGTTTGTAGGCTATACTGTCAGTAAAAGGCTCATTTAAAATATTCGAAGTATATCCATGATTATAATGCGCCCAGTCTGTAACACTTCTAAGGCCGGCGCCTGCTGCGAACACATCGGGTTGCGTGAACATAGCCATCAGGGTTATGAAACCACCGTAGGAGCCCCCATAAATACCAATATGCTTTTGGTTCACGCCTAGTTTCACTACCATGTATTTCGCCGCATCGATCTGATCATCCAAGTCTTTGCCCCCCATGTGGCGATAGATTGCAGTTCGCCAGGCGCGTCCATAGCCAGCGCTGCCCCGGTAATCCACATCCATCACCGTGTAACCATTTTCTGCAAGCAAATTATTAAACATGTATTCGCGGAAATAATTGCTCCACCATTTGTGCGCATTTTGCAGATAACCGGCGCCGTGAACAAAAATAACACCAGGCATGGCCGTGCTTGCAGTTGCAGGCCTGTACAACCGTGCATACACCTGAGCACCATCCTTTGCGGCGAAAGTAATCAGTTCGGGATCTCTCCATGCATAAGATTGAAACTCTTGGCTGGCCGCGAGCGAAGTAATCTGCTTTATTTTTCCACCAGCCTTATTTTCCTGCGTATATAGCTCCCAGGGCTTATTCGTGTACGAATATAAAATCGCAATTTGTTTTTCATCAGGAGAAACTATAACCTGGTTTGCCCCAGTCATAACGGTGATCCTTTCTGCCTTGCTACCGTTGATGGGTAACCGATAAAATTGCTGCTCGCCCGGATGCACTTCGTTGGTGGTAATGTAAAAATACTTTTTATCAATTGAGAGTTGGGCTTGCTGCACTTCGTAGTTACCGGTTGTACAGGCAGTTTTTTTGCCACCCAACACATCTACTTTATATAAATGCGAGTAGCCTGTTTCTTCGCTCTGGTACCAGACCGTGTTTTCGTCAATCCAACCCAGGTTGCCTCCAAAACCTATACCGGGCCCACCGATCCAGGCTTCATCGCGCTGGCGACTGAGCAATTTTAATTTCCCGGTTGGGGCATCTAGCAACATAAGCCAGCGGTCTTTCTTATCCTGTGAATAAATATCCACGACACCATGTGTCCCTTTCGGACTCCAAATAGGGCCGCCAATGCCTACGTCACGCACGACAGGTTTCTTTTTTGCGCTATCTTTTGTCGGGTAATATTTTAGAAAATCGGGCAGGTCGGTAATGCCGGGTATCTGATCTGGATTCACCCGAATAATCGTATCATGCTGCGTGTCAAAAACAAAAAATTCGCTGTTGTTTTGTGGTGCACCAACCTTTGATCTGCCGGGTATTTCTTCTGTGAAGCCGCTCTCGGTCACGTAATTTGGCACAATTGTTTTTTTGGCGTTCGCTGCAGGTTTAATCAACCGGTATGTTATGAACCGCCCGTCAGGACTGATCAGGACATTATTCAGATTTTTGTCTTCGGTATAAATTGCCCTTAGTTCTTTTGATTTCCCCAACAATTTATTAATGGAGTCTTTCAAATCTTTTTTTGCTTTCCTGCTGCTCAGTACCTCAAACTCCTGTAACTGTTCTTGCTGCAGCCATTTTTCGTGGGTACTCAGCGGTTCTGTTTTTTCGACTTTTATTTGGTCCGCCTGCCCGCGCAGATTTGCTTGTATTGATTCTCGTGGCGCGGTTCCCTTCTGAAAATTAGTGAGTTGTTTCGTCATGCCGCTTGCAATATCCCATGCATAGAGATTCTGATTGCGGGTGTAAACAATTCTTGTATCATTAAAGGAGAAAACAGGATCGCTTTCAAAGTCTGCTGTTTGCGTGATCCTCTTTTGTTTTCCTGTTTTTGTTTCAGCTAGATAAATATCGCCATCCTTGCTGAATACGTAAGCGTTCCTGCTGCTGTTGAATGAGAAGTTGCCGGCTTCAGGGACAGATTGGAGCAAAGCGGCAGATGCTTTTTGTGGGACTATATTGTCTGTTGCGATAAAGTATAGCGAATCGCTGATGGCTTTTGCTGGATTCCAGTTAAAGAATAAATATTTGGAGTCGGCGCTCCAATATGGTTTTGAAGGCGAAGTGCCAATCCATTTTTCGTCGCGCATTATTTTTTGGACTGTTAATGGCGCTAGGAACGGTTGAGCGAAAATACTCTTTGAAAAAACGATGAACAAGAAGAA
>DATMMJ010000282.1:0-14982 GCA_035569795.1 Puia sp.
AAAGTCCCATAAGTGGTTATGATCACGTTGTACTCATTCAGCCCACCCTTATTACGGGCTCTCTCCCCGCCATGATGGATATGATAAGTAAGGTCAGGTGTGAATTTCTTTATCTCATTTTCCCAATTGAACATCAACGTGGTTGGGCAAACGACTATGGCATTTAAAGACCCGTGTATTTGTTTGTAATGATGTAAAAAAGAGAGCGCTTCAACGGTTTTCCCCAATCCCATATCATCGGCAAGAATGCCGCCCCATTTTACTTCATGCAAATAATTGAGCCAGTGGAAGCCGTGTACCTGATAGGGCCTCAAAATGTGCTGGAGATGCTCAGGAGGTGGAATTTCTTTGATTTTGTTGAATTCTCTGAGTTGCTCATATTTTTCTTCCAGACGGATTACAAGCTCTTCTTCGCTGCGGCTTTCATACAATTCATCAATCACGCTCATGTGATATTTTGATAAGCGCAACTGGTTGCTCTTTCCTTCTCCCACCCGGAACAACAGGGAATATTTTTTTATCCATTCTTCGGGCAGCACGCCCAGGGTGCCATCGCTCAAGGGAACGAACTGCTGCCGGTTGGCCAATGCTTTCTTTACATCAGCAATAGTGACTTTCTGATCGCCGAAAACAATATCCACTTTGGCATCAAACCAATCCGTAGAGCTGCTGATGTGGATTTTTGTCTGGGGCTTTGCCGTGTTGAAACGGAAATTGCGCAGCGCGTCAAAACCAAAAACCGGTATTTTCATTTCCTGCATCGCATCAACAAAAAGAAAAAACCAGTTGTTCTTGAGCACGTCACTTCCTTTGAGTGCGAGGCTTTGCGATCCATCAGGATGAATGAACTGCGAGTGAAGAGATTTTAGCCTATCTATGAATTCCAATTCTTCTGCCCTGTCACGGCGCACAATCATGACTTTGTCTTCGTCGGGAACCACCAGTTCGTCTTTACCACCCGGCTTCGTTTCAAATCCTTTGTAAAGAAACAATGGCTGAAACACAAGATAGTCGCCCTTTTCCTGAAGCAACAATCTTTTTTCGGGGCTGCCGTCCTTGACTTCTTTCACTAGCGAACCATCAAATTCAACATGATATTCTTTTGTAAGGGGGAGTACGAAGTCCTTTAACTGTTTGGGCCAATCATTTTTATCAATCACCATTTTTTTCCCTTCGGCAAATTTTTCGACGAGCATAATATCCTCCGGCTTTTCCCACAGGTATACATTGTGGTTATAAAAAAATAGCGAGGAGGAATTGCATTCGTTGCTGCTGATTTCCACGGCCTGTCCATTGATTTTTGTAAAACAATTGATTTCTATATTATTTTTTTGTTCTACAATTTTAAAGAAGGGCTTTACAAATGCAGTGGAGATGCCGGCCTGCTGCAGGTTATCGGTTTTGAAAGGTTTGTGGCCATTCAGGAAAAATATAAATGGGTTGTTGTTTGCTTCTGAAAATAGTTTTTGCAGTTTGGGGTGCAGGTATTCTACCATCAGGGACTTGGTTTCTTCCGGCAACCCGTCCTGTTCATGATGAATGATATTCTCCCAAATGCCACTGAAAGGTGAATTGCGGTTCAGATACCGGTTGATTTCCGATTCCTGCATTTTGCGGATGGAAGGGATCAGTTCTCTATCCGCATCATTGAAAGATTCGGTACTCACAAATTTCGTAAGATCCATTTTTTCGACCTTGCCCACATAGGAAGTCTGGTCATCATTGCTCTCGCCGCAAACTGCATCCACGGCGAAACCCGGGTAAGAGTTATGATTGAAATTAAAAACAATGCCCAGTCTTTTTGCAGCGCCTGCGGGAATTTCTTCATCGGGTTCAGTTCTCGGCTCTGCTTCGATCACAACCGGTTTTGGCCTGCTGGAACTTACTTGCGCGATGCGCCTGATCGAGGTGTCCAGCACGCGTAAAAAAGGCTTCCCCTCTTTATATGTGAATTCAAATTTATTTTTCAAGTCATCGCTGAGCGAATAACCATATGCTTCAAGCAATTTATTTTTTTCTTTATCCCAGTTACGGATGCTGTCAAAATAATAAGGCCCGTGTGCACGCAACAGCTGAAGGAATACAATCACTTTGGGAAGACCCAATGGATGCGATTCGTCTTCATAATCCGAGCTTGTATCAAAATTTCTTTCTTCATTTTTTCTTATAATAACCCGGTACGGCTTTCCCTCCATGGTCACTATAGCTTTTACGGTTTCATCTTTTGCATACTCTATGACCGCGTGTTCTGATTGGAGGTATTTTTCAGCATCCCCGAAAGTTTGCTGGGAGCAAAGCAACCGAAGGCTTTTCAGGTCAATAAATTTCATCTTTACAACCGTGTGCTCCTGATCGTAATATATTTCTTCGGCTTTTAGCAGATTCCTGTCCAGCAATTCCTGCAGCTGTATAAGCGCAGCCGATTCGTGCCTGCATATGTCTCCCAGATTATAAGGGCAACTGCAGCGTACAGAAAGTGTTTTGGCATCTTTGAATTTCTGCACGTACACTTTGTAATAAGTCGCATAACTGTCATCTTTTACACGAAAAGTGACAGACTCAAACAGTTCATCATACTCAATCAGTTCAACATATCCAATTGCATGGATTTTTTTCCCACGACGAATCACTTCATCCGTTCCGTTGGTATACACATATTTAATCAGATGCGGTAACGCCATGCTTTACAGTTTACAACTTACATTTTGCAGCAGGCTTTTACCCCCCGTGCAAATGGATTGGAGTCAAATGCTAAGTTTTTTCAAAAAAGGCCAATCTGCAAAAGTAAGGGAAAAAAACTGAGCTTTGCGCTGTTTTAAGGCTTATTAATAGCCAAATAACATTGGGTTTTGCTTAGACAAAGCCGAGGGGCATGCAGCTATTAAGAGAAGCGCTCCTGCAGTAGATCAAAGTGTATTTAATTTCAGAGCGCTTTTCTTGGAATACGGTTTGGCTGCCTACCTTTGTTCTCAAACCAAGTCTTCATGATGCGTCACACAACGGTTGCTGCAATAATCTTATTTGCATTTTCATGTTCTGGGTTCGCTCAAAAATCAAAAAAAACCGATAAGACAATTGTTACTAATCTGCAAACCCATATCCGTTTCCTGTCTGATGATAAAATGGAAGGTAGGAGAGCGGGCACCGCAGGGGAAAAATTAGCAGGTAACTACATCTCTACCGAATTTCACAATGCGGGCCTTGAAATGATAGAAGGAAAAACTTGGCTGCAACCTTTTGATATCAATGATGGAAAGCAAGTTGATCACGACACCCATTTCATGGTAAACAACTTGGATCTGATACTTGGTAAGGATTATTTTCCCCTTGCCTTCAGTGCAACAAAAAAAACATCCGGCTCCCTTGCCATGGCATTACAGGAAAGTGGTGTGCCTTGGTTTGTTGACCTAAAGGATATCCTCGAAGAAAACAAAGACAATCCTCATTTTGATTTGGATGAAACATTGCATACCAAAGTAAAACAATGCATAAAAAACGGTGCCACTGCAGTTGTATTCTATAATGACTCTCAAATCGCAGATAATATCGCCTTCAACCCAAAAGATAAATCGGAACCCGAAGCCGTCCCTGTTTTGTATGCCACCGCTGATGCCAGGAAAAAATATTTGAAAGATGAATCCACATCGCTTGAAGTGAAAATCAACGTTGCCTTCAGTGAGAAAAAACGGACAGGCAATAACGTAGTCGGATATATCAATAACGGAGCAGATAAAACAGTGGTGCTTGGCGCGCATTATGATCATCTTGGCTATGGCGAAGACGGCAACTCCATGTACCGGGGGCCGGAGAAGCTCATACACAATGGCGCAGATGATAATGCCAGTGGCACCGCGGCTTTGATTGAGCTCGCTAAATTACTAAAGCAGTCGAAGCTTAAAAACAACAATTACCTCTTCATCGCTTTTTCGGGAGAAGAACTTGGTTTGTTTGGCTCAAAATATTTTGTGGAGCATCCCGCCGTCGATTTGAAAAAAATTAATTACATGATTAATATGGACATGGTAGGAAGGTTAAATGACAGCTCTCACACCCTGATCGTGGGCGGATACGGCACTTCGCCGATCTGGGGAGACTTGTTCGGTAACGACTACAGCGAAAAAAAATATTTCAGCCTCAAATACGATAGCAGCGGCACAGGCCCGAGCGATCACACTTCTTTTTACAGAAAGGATATCCCAGTCCTGTTTTTCTTTACTGGTTTGCATAAGGACTATCACCGCCCCAGTGATGACTGGGATAAAATAAATTACCTGGGAGAGCTGCATGTGGTGAGATACATTTACCAGCTTGTTGAAAACCTGAACGATAAAGGAAAGCTTGCTTTTACAAAAACCAGAGAAACGCAAAGTGCCACATCATCCAGGTTCAGCGTCACGCTCGGCATAATGCCTGATTATACATTTAGCGGTTCAGGAGTCCGCGTCGACGGCGTGAGCGAAGGGAGGCCAGCGCAAAAAGCAGGGCTGAAAACCGGAGACGTGATTATCCAACTGGGCGAGTACAATGTAAGTTCATTAGATAATTACATGCAGGCATTGTCCAAATTTAAAAAAGGAGATACAACACAGCTAAAATATAAGCGAGGCAATGATGTTTCAGAAACCCCGGTGCAATTTTAATATCCACAGAATAATTTGCGGCCATGAAACTAAAACTTGATTTAGAAGAGCTGACAGCGGAGTTTTTCGAGGATGCACGCTTGCTGGGGATTGTGGCACCTCTGAAAGACTATCAATTCTGCTGGCTTGTCAATAGTAAGCTTCGTTTCCGGTTTCGTAGTAACAATGATATTGAAATACAGCTCAGCAAAAAAAAGCGCACTTATTTTTTTTGTGTGTATCAATACGATGAGCCAAACAGCTCACTGAGCCATTATTTATATAAGAACCATTTTGACGGTGAGTACCTTTTGCCGGAGTTCCGCCATCTGGATTTCCTTTGGCTGATGAAAGGCGATTGCGTGAGCGATGAGATGCTCAATGACCTTGTCCATTCTATCAGGACAATGAATAATGTGCAACTGGTAACGGAGCTTACCAACGAAAAAATAAAGAACAAAGGCAACCTTGTTTTTTAATCATCAATTCTTAAAATCAATTTGTATGTGGCACGAACAAAACAACACGCTTCACAAAAAATTCGAGTTCAAAAATTTTTCCGAAGCATTTGCATTTATGACAAGAGTAGCACTGGAGGCAGAAAAAATGGATCACCATCCGTTGTGGACAAACGAGTACAACAAAGTGGAATTTTGGCTGTCCACACATGATGCAGGGGATGTTGTGACAGAGAAGGACAAAAAATTAGCTTCAAAAATTGATGCCTTAAGATAGGGTGCGGCTGGTCTTAGCTATTCATGCTGGCTAAAAATTCTTCATTGCTTTTGGTTCCGCGCATGCGCTTGAGCAATTCATTCATTGCTTCTTCTGTGTTCATATCATTAAGGTAAACGCGCAACAAGTTCATGCGTTGCAGTACATCCCTTTCTAATAACAGATCATCGCGGCGCGTCGAAGAGGCCACCAGGTCTATTGCAGGGAATACGCGCCTGTTTGACAAGCGTCTGTCCAGTTGCAATTCCATATTGCCCGTTCCCTTGAATTCTTCAAAAATGACTTCATCCATCTTGCTGCCGGTATCAATGAGTGCAGTTGCAAGAATGGTCAATGACCCGCCATTCTCAATCTTACGTGCAGCGCCAAAAAATTGTTTTGGCTTTTGCATCGCATTTGCTTCCACACCGCCGGATAAAACTTTTCCTGACGCAGGAGCCACCGTATTGTGCGCACGAGCCAGGCGTGTGATAGAATCCAATAGTATTACTACGTCGTGGCCGCATTCCACCAATCGTTTTGCTTTTTGCAATGCAATCGTCGAAACTTTAACATGCTTTTCAGCAGGCTCATCAAATGTGGAAGCAATCACTTCGGCTTTCACGCTGCGTTCCATATCTGTAACTTCCTCGGGCCTTTCATCCACCAGCACAATCATAAGATAACATTCCGGATGATTGGATGCAATCGCATTAGCCACTGCCTTCAGCAAAACTGTTTTACCTGTTTTGGGCTGCGCAACAATGAGTCCCCGTTGTCCCTTGCCGATCGGCGTGAACAGGTCCATTATGCGTGTGGAATAATCGCTGGGTGTTGTGAAAAGATTCATCTTTTCAAAAGGAAATAATGGCGTAAGGTAATCGAAAGGCACGCGGTCGCGTACTTCTTCAGGGCCTTTGCTGTTGATGGATTCCACTTTGAGCAGCGCAAAATATTTTTCACCTTCTTTTGGCGGGCGAACAGCGCCATGCACTGTGTCTCCTGTTTTCAGGCCAAACAATTTTATCTGTGACGGAGAAACGTAAATATCATCCGGAGAAGAAAGATAATTATAATCGCTGCTACGCAAAAAACCATAGCCATCGGGCATCATTTCCAGCACACCTTCTGCCTGGATGATCCCGTCAAATTCAATATTGAATGCATCATTGCGACGCTGTGGGTAATTTTTGTTTAACTGGGATTCATTTGCCTGGCTTTGCTCCTGCGCGGATTCAGATTCATCATTTTCCATATCGCTTTCCTGTTCTGAAATGTTGCCAGACTCTTCTTCATCAGGTGGAGCAACAATGTCATTCATATTGTTGTCTTCGGGCACAATATGCTCATCCTCTGTTTTTTTAAGCTTCTTTATTATCGGTTTGTGTTCTTTTTTGGTCAGTTCTTTTTTGTGTTCCAGCTCTTTTATGGGAGCCTCTCCACTTTCTACAAAAGCTTCCCCGCTTGCAACAGTAGCGGTAGTCTTGACTATGCGCTTTCTTTTTGGTTTTTCATCAGAGGCCTCTGGTTTTGCTTCGCCGGGCGTAAGTGCCTGCTTATCCAATATTTTGTAAACAAGCTCCTGCTTGTCGAGCTTTTTTGCGCCGTGGATTTTTAGTTGCTCTGCGATGTCGAGCAATTCGGGAACGAGCATGTCGTTCAGTTGGAGGATATCATACATAAGAAAAGAAACTTGTGAGGTTAAACACTGGTTTAGTAGCCAGGTTGTTTTATTGAAAGGTTATGAAATGAATTTTGATAATGATGTATGGAATGGGTAAAACTGATGATCCGCGAGCTTTAGAAAAGAACTGTCAGCTTAATTCCGGTACAATGTTAGCACAAAAACGCAAAAAGCAAAAAATTATTTTACGTATTTGACGTTTGAAAAGGCTTTCTGGAGCTCACCCGCCAAGGCACAAGCAATTTTTACAAGCCTTTTTCTATCCCGGACGGCTACCCTTTTGCCACGCATAATCTATCTTTGCGCACTTTAAAGATTTTTAGTATGTTCAACAATCGGGTTAAAATAAAAAAGCTACTCTCTAGTGCACCAACTGGCGAACAAACCATCGTGATGGGCTGGGTGCGCACGCTGCGCAACAACCAGTTTATTGCACTAAATGATGGGTCGACCAATAGCAACCTGCAGGTGGTAGTTGAGCTGGGCTCCTGTGAGGAGGGTTTGTTAAAGCGTATCACCACTGGTGCTTCGCTAAAAGTAACCGGGCAGTTGGTTCCGTCCTTAGGCAAAGGCCAAAAGGTGGAATTAAGAGCAACTTCTATTGAGGTGCTCGGCGACAGCGATGGGGAAAAATATCCACTACAGCCAAAAAAGCACAGTCTTGAATTTTTGAGAGAGATTGCTCACTTGCGTTTTCGTACCAGCACATTCAGTGCCGTTTTCCGTATCCGGCATTCGCTGGCATTTGCTGTTCATCAATTTTTTAACGACAAAGGATTTTTTTATCTGCACACGCCCATTATCACAGCATCTGACGCAGAGGGTGCGGGGGAAATGTTCAAAGTAACTACGCTGCCATTTGATAAAACGCCACGAAATGAAAATGGCTCAATCAATTTCAAAGAAGATTTTTTTGGCCGCGCTACCAATTTAACGGTTAGTGGCCAGCTGGAAGGCGAGCTCGCTGCTGCGGCATTAAGCGAAATTTATACTTTCGGGCCAACTTTCCGGGCAGAGAATTCCAACACTACCAGGCACCTTGCTGAGTTCTGGATGATTGAGCCGGAAATGGCTTTTTATGATTTAGAGGACAACATGAACCTTGCAGAAGAATGTATTAAATATCTTGTCAGGTATGCGATGGAAAATAACAAAGAAGATCTGGAATTTTTAGCGCTTCGCTTGCAGGAAGAAGAAAATCAAAAGCCGACCTCTGAGCGCAGCGAAATGGGATTAATGGATAGACTGGAATTTATCATCAATAATAAATTTGAAAGAATAACATATACTGAGGCAATAGACATCTTGCTCCAGTCACCGGCATACAAAAAGAAGAAATTCAAGTACGACGTGAGCTGGGGCATTGACATGCAAAGTGAGCACGAGCGGTATCTCGTAGAAAAGCATTTCAAAAAACCTGTGATTGTTACTGGATACCCCAAGGCCATCAAAGCATTTTACATGCGCCAGAATGAGGATGGCAAAACTGTGGCTGCAATGGATATTCTTGCCCCAGGCATTGGCGAGATCGTGGGAGGTTCGCAAAGAGAGGAAAGATTAGATAAGCTGGAACAACGTATGAAAGAGATGCACCTTCCCATAGAGGATATGTGGTGGTATCTGGATACGCGTCGCTTTGGCAGCGTGCCCCACTCCGGCTTTGGACTGGGTTTTGAGCGAATGGTGCAATTTGTTACAGGAATGACCAATATCCGCGATGTGATTCCCTTCCCGAGAACGCCTAAAAGTGCGGAGTTCTGATTTTTTTACTCTTTGGAAATGCAAAATAAGTCTTGCAAAGCAAATCCAGGGCTTGAAAAAAGAATTGGACCTTCAATACAGACAATGACAAATCTTGCTCGATTGACAACGAACCATAAAACAGGATAATATCTTTTGTGGAAATTGCAGCCTGCAGCGTCTACACAAGGGATAGGTAAATATTTTCTTAACCCTCTACCATTACTCCAATGGCTGCAATGGATCCATCTACTGGAAGGAGCCGGCATAAGAGTATACTGCGCCCGGTAAAAAAACTTTCAACCAAAGTTGACCTCACACCAATGGTTGATCTTGGATTTTTATTGATTACTTTTTTTATGGTCACCACTGCATGGATAAAACCGCATGCATTGGGTTTGAACATGCCTGCAAAAGGTGACAGCACCGAAATGAGCGCATATGCCGTGCTTACCCTACTACTCGGAAAAAATGACGAGATATTTTTTTACAACGGCAGTTTAGATGAATCTTTGAAAAAAGGCTCCAATGGGTTTACAGGTTATGGGGCCCGTAACGGCATCCGGGAAGTGATCCTTCAAAAACAAATGTACATGGATAGGAATTACCCCGGTGGAAGAAATGAAATGATGGTGCTTATCAAAGCTTCTGCGGATGCATCTTATGCAAATGTAGTACACCTGCTTGACGAGATGGGTATAAACAAAGTTGGACGCTACGCAATTATAGATATAAACGAGCAGGAGAAACATTTGCTTGAAAAAAATTAATCAAGGCACCCTGTTGTTATTTCCCTAAAGCCTCCTTTTCCCAATAAGCGTGCACACGCGCATGTACATTTTCCCTGATATTCATATAAAACAAATTGATGTCGCCGATATGATAGTTCTTGGATGGCAGCAAAAAGCTTCCTGGGAAATGAGGCCGGTTCAGCCATAAAACTCCGCCATGGATCTGAGCGTCTGCGGTATAGGGTCTGATGGTATTAAATTTTGTAAGGACCGCGCCCCGATTCAGGTCTCTTGGCGCATATTCATCCGTGGAAGTCCAGGTTAGCGGGTTAGTGACATAGCTTGTTGTCGATTCTGCTTTCACATAATCTGCTTCAAAGCCTCTTTTAAAACTGCGCCACCCAACAAAGCAGCCCGTTTGTAGTGAATCATTGCATGGCTTCAGTTCAGCAAAAATGTGTTGCGGGATATACATTCCAATCACATAAGCGGCGACCAGCTTATTTTTCAGTTGCTTGCCATCAAAAAATTCCTTCAATAATCTTTGCGCATGCGTGCTGCCCTGGCTGTGGGATGCAATGATGATTGGCCGGCCGTTATTATAGTGATCAAGATAATATTGAAAGGCGGTTTTCAAATCCTGATAAGCAAGGTCAAATGCCCGCAAAGCTGCAGCCGTATCTTTAGAATAGTAAGCCTTCAGGTGCGCCTGACGATAGCGCGGCGCAAATACCCGGTATTCATTAAAGGTGCTTGCCTGAAAAAGAATGGTGCTGTAATCTGTTTTTGCATTGACCGTATCGCTATTAATGTCAGCGTTCCATCTTGGATCATTTTTATCTCCAAAAGTTGTTGGGTGAAGGAAAAATACATCCACAGATGAATCTTTAATAAAATCTTTTCTCAAAGCCTTTGGAAGGCTGTCCGATAAATTCCTTTTATACGGGTTAGCTGCCCAGCAGTCAAGGGAGCTATAATCAGGAGTATCTTTTTGGCTTTTAAAAGTATACTCATCCAGGTGTTTTAAGTACTTAGGAGAACAAGAGCAGTAAAAAATAATAAAACCCATCAAATAAACAAATGCAATATTTCTTTGTGCCAAAACTTTTATTTTTACAAAAAGTAAATCTACTTATAAAATTTATTTATCTCTTAAAAGTTTGAATCATGTCCATTCCGGTCGTTGACCTTGCAGATTTTTTGTCGGGTGATGGGTACCGAATATCCTCATTTGTGCAGGCGTTGGGGAAGGCGTATGAAGAGGTTGGCTTTGTTGCCGTGAAAAATCATGGCATTGATGATGTCCTGATTGCTGATTTGTATAAATATGTACAGCAGTTTTTTTCCTTGCCTTTATCAGAGAAGAAAAAATATGAAAAGCCCGAATTGGCCGGGCAGCGCGGCTATACCTCCTTTGGGAAAGAGCATGCCAAAGGAAGCGACGCACCAGACCTGAAAGAATTTTTCCAGTTTGGGCAGACCGTGGAAGACGCAGACCCCGTGAAAGCGGAGTACCCTGATAATATTTTTGTAGATGAAGTGCCTTCGTTCACACCCATATTTTTTAAGGCTTACCGGGCATTTGAAAAATCAGGCAGCGCAATGCTCGAGGCAATTGCACTATACCTTGGCCTGAAAAAAACCTATTTTCAGGAGTACATCCATAATGGCAATTCTATTTTGCGAGCTATTCATTATCCACCCATTATTCAAGAACCCAAATCAGCCATGCGTGCCGAACAACATGAAGACATCAATCTTATTACCTTATTAGTCGGAGCTTCGGCCGGTGGCCTTCAAATTCTTACCTTGCAAAATCAATGGGTTGACGCATTATCTTCGCAGGATCAAATAGTGGTGAATGTGGGCGACATGTTGCAGCGTCTTACAAATAATAAACTAAAATCAACAACGCACCGGGTGGTAAACCCACCAAGAGAGCTGTGGCATACTTCCCGCTTTTCCATCCCCTTCTTTTTACATCCTAAGAGCCTGATGAATCTCGCTTGTTTGGAAAGTTGTGTAGACGCAGATCATCCAAAGGCGTACGCTGATGCTACCGCAGGACAATATTTGGATGAACGGTTAAAAGAGATTGGGCTAAAGAAGTAACTATATATGATTTAGGAGAAACCCTTTTGGGCAAGAAATGACCAATACCGATATCGTAAAACACCGCTTAATTACGCAGCAGCTTGCTGGGACAAAATTTACCACCCCAAAACAAATGGTCAGCCATTTCGGCGCTTTGCAGGCCCAGGATTATGAGATGGCGAAATGGGCTATTGGTGTAAGGCTCAGTAAAACTGAAAAAGAAATTGAGCAGGCAATAAACTCAGGAGAAATTATCCGAACACATATATTGCGGCCAACATGGCATTTTGTGTGTGCTGGCGACCTTCGGTGGATGCTCGCGCTGACTGCACCACATGTAAAGGCAGCCACCGCTTCGGCACGCCGCCATTATGGTTTGGATGATAAGACAGTTTTGCGCTCTAATAACATTATTCAAAAAGCGCTCACGGGAGGCAAACATTTAACACGCGAGGAATTGATGTCGCTTCTCCAAAAGAAAGGCATCGATATTACTCCCTTGCGCTCTATACATCTAATGCTCCGAGCCGAGTTGGATGCCATAGTTTGTAACGGGCCAAAACGTGGAAAACAATTTACTTATGCATTGATAGATGAAAAAGTGCCTCCGGCAAAAGCTTTAGAAAAAGATAAAGATAAAGCGTTGGCGGAGCTTGCTAAAAGATACTTCACGAGCCACGGATATGCGACGTTAAAGGATTTTTGCTGGTGGTCGGGTTTATCAGTTGCCAATGCGAAAATGGGTTTGCAGTCCATAAGAACAGGACTTGACAGTGTAAAAATTGACAACCAAACCTTATGGAGCGGTCCTGGTTTTCCTAGTGAAATCGGTAATTTTGAGCGCACTGTTTTTTTGCCTGCATACGATGAATTTATGGTGGGCTACAAGGACAGATCAGCATCGCTTGGTGCAACGAACGCGAAAATCACAATCACTTCCAATGGGATTTTTAAACCAACTATCCTGATCAATGGAAAAGTGGAAGGCATTTGGAGACGGACTTTCAAAAATGACCAAATGCTTGTAGAGCCCCATTTTTTTAAAGCAAAAAACAAACTAAAAAAGAAAGCTCTTGCCGAATCAGTAAAGCCTTACGGAGATTTTTTAGGAATGAAAATCATCATTGCATAAAATTGTTGGAATTGCCCCGACTCCATTTGTTTAAAATATTAACACCCTTCCCGCCATTTAATAGTTAATATTGCTTAATTGGGAAACCAAAGCAACAGACCGCTCTAGGATGGTGAAGGTCTTTTGCTTTACAAATCAAAATTCATGAGGACTTTTATTGATGCCGTGATTCAAGAAAAAAAATCAATCCGCTCTGGATTGAAAGAACCATTATCAATCCCCATCTTACTGTCCGTCCGCGCAATTATTGCGCTTAGCCGCCTTTCCGATAACGGGGACTGCTATGCAATTTTAACAACCGAAGATTTAGAAGCGCTTACAAAAAAATATTTTCAATCAAATTCGGAAATCGGAATGATATTGATAAAAGCAGAGGAAGTAAAAAAGTTGCTGGAATAAAAATATCACTTATACTGCTTTAATGGCCTGGCCGTTTTTTTTGCAGGATACTGCTTTCAACCAAATCCCCTGAATTTAAGATATACCACACATCCCTCAATTATTTCCGTTCATAGAATCCTGGATTTTCTCCAATCGCCTTTTAGATTTGTCAAAATGCTTGTCCAGACTGCGTTTTATTCAATTTACATTAGCAGTCTATAAAAATTACCTTCGTTAAAATGGTACTTTGTTTTGCATAGTACTAAAATACTCCCTATATTTGTGTCAGGATAAAGGACTAAGACTCCTTTCTCCTTTAAAAAAGAAATATTATGAATATCGAGAACACACAAAGCCAAATGAGAAAAGGGATACTGGAGTTTTGTATACTTTCCATCATCCGCCGGGGGGAAGCCTATCCTTCGGACATCGTGGAAGAAATGAAAGCGGCTAACCTCCACATTCTCGAAGGCACATTATACCCCTTGCTGACAAGGCTCAAAAATGCAGAGATGCTCACCTACCGCTGGGTGGAAAGCAATTCCGGCCCTCCGCGCAAATACTTTTCACTGACACCCAAAGGCCAGAAATTTTATGAGGAGCTGGAAGCGACCTGGAAGGAACTGGCTAACGCAGTGAATGCGCTTGCTAGCAAAAAAGAAAGTATGCCCGACAGCACCAACCAAAACCCAAGCTTCTAAACTTCAACCTTCAAATACGAATTACAATGAAAAAGATCATCAACATAAACTTTCACGGCAGGGTGGTTCCGATAGAGGAAACTGCTTATGAAATCCTCAAGCAATATATAGACAGCCTGAGTAAATATTTTGCCAATGAAGAAGGCCGTGATGAGATTATCAATGATATTGAGAACCGATTCGCCGAGCTTTTTTCTGAGCGCTTAAAAAAGGATGCGAACTGCATTACTGATAATGACGTGAATGCGATCATCGGCAATATGGGAAGACCAGCAGACTTTGAAGCTGCCGATGCTGATAGCAGCTTTGGCGCTTCTTCTTCAACTGATAGTAAACAAAACGCTCAAAGCGAACAATCACAAAAAACATACACCACTTACACGGCACCACCGGGAAGAGGCAGGCTATATCGCAATGCAGATGATAAAATATTAGGCGGTGTGTGCAGCGGGCTTGCAAATTACCTGAGTATTGATCCTGTTATTCTGCGAATCATTTTTGTGGTTTTAGTGGGCGCATTGTTCTGGGTTTATATTTTGCTGTGGATAGTTGTGCCTTCGCAATCACAGCAATCAAACATCACCAAAAGATTATTTCGCAGTGCAGATGATAAAGTAATTGGCGGTGTTGCCGGTGGTTTGGCAGCGTATTTTAATATTCAGGTCTGGATACCAAGATTGATTTTCGCGTTACCATTTGTGCTTGGATTATTTTCCGGGATTTTCCATGCAGCATTCTGGGATTGGGATTTTGCTCCAAGATTTATTTCCGGCGGATTGGGGAGCACATTAATCATTAGTTATATCATTCTCTGGATTGCAGTTCCGATTGCCAGCACTGCTTCTGAAAAATTAGAGATGCGTGGTGAAAGGGTCGATTTGAACTCCATTGCAAATACTATCAAAGAGGATCTGGAAGGATTCAAAGGCAGAGCTGAAAAAATGGGGAATGATATCAAAGAAGGCGCGCAAAAATTCAGCACAGAATTTAAAACCACTGCTCAGCAAAAAAGCAGGGATCTTTCTTATGAAATCAGCCAAAGAAAAAGCGGCGGCCTTGGCCATGTGATTGGTGTGTTGTTCAAAGCGTTTTTCCTGTTTATCGCGAGCGTTATTGCACTTTCATTATTCGGTGTCTTGATTGGTCTTTTATTCGGGGGCATGGCAGTGCTTCCATTTAAAAATTT
>DATMMJ010000283.1:0-10254 GCA_035569795.1 Puia sp.
ATTCTGCTAAATAAAATGGTCCAGAGAAACCCTGCAATTTCAAAAGGAGTGGATTGGCCGCTGGTGTGGATATGGGCCATACTCTGCATGATCGGTGTAACGTGCATCTTTGCGGCAACATACAGGGACACCGATAACGTCCTGCAAGGATTTCTTTCTCTGAAAACTGATTATAGCCGGGAACTGCTCTACTTTCTTATGGGCGGTATTGTAGGCGTATTTATTTTGCTTACAGACTCCAAATTTTTTACTGCAACAGCAAATCTTGGCTATGCGTTTGGCATTTTATTACTGCTGCTTGTATTCCCGTTTCACTCACGAGTCAAGGGTACGGAATCTATCATACGATTTGGTAATGCTTTTCAGTTGCAGCCTGCCGAGCTTTGCACCATTTTCGTAAACCTTGCGCTGGCAAAATATTTATCCAGGATAGAAACTGATTTTTATAAAACACGCTCGCAACTTATCGCAGCGTCCATCGCGCTTTTTCCTGCCATGCTCTCCATATTGCAAAAAGAAACTGGCCTGGCCTTGGTGTATTTTTCCTTTTTTCTGGTAATGTTTAGGGAAGGTTTGTCGCCTTCCGTTCTGATCATCGGATTTTCTTTTGCGGTCCTGGTAGTGGCAACACTTCTACTAGAACCCAATACGCTTGCGTTAATATTAACGGTGATTGCCGCCATTGCCATTTATATTGTCAGAAAACAAATTAAAAGAAACCGTGGCATACTGTTCCTGATTGTGGGAATTTGGTTTGTTTGCGTGGGGGTACAAAGGTTTGTAGTGCCTTTTATTTTCGATCATGTTTTCAAAGCCTACCAGGTAAAGCGCATATACGATGCTATTGGCAAAGATTATGTCCCCAAAAATGAAGCGGCGGCCCTGGAAATCGAGCAAAAAATCGGAGGAAAGAAGTCTAACAGCAACGATAACAACTACAACGTCAAACAAAGCAAAATTGCAATTGGCAGCGGTAGTGTACTCGGCAAAGGACTGCTGAAAGGCACTCAAACGCGCTATGAATTTGTGCCGGAGCAGAGCACGGATTTTATCTTCTGCACCGTTGGCGAGGGTTTTGGCTTTATAGGGAGCGTAATATTTTTGGGTATTTACTTACTTCTGCTGTTGCGGATTGTGGCTGTTGCCGAACGACAGCGAAGTGTTTTCAGCAGGTGCTATGCCTATGGTGTGGCATCCGTGTATTTCTTTCATATAGCCGTGAATGTCTGCATGACCATTGGGTTAGCTCCGGTCGTCGGCATCCCCCTTCCCTTTATGAGCTACGGGGGGACATCACTGCTAACGTTTACCATTATGCTATTTATATTGATAAGACTCGATGCCGATAGGCAAATGGTGCTGCGATAAAGCCTCCCCAGACAAACAGGCCCGGGGGAAACCGGACAGATGTAAAAGGTCAATAGAGTTTCTGGGTGTTGGCTTTCCCTCTGGGTCGATTGTCTCTGGACTATTTACTAAATTTAAGTATGAAAATCATCCCACTTTCAGAAGGAGCATTTACAGTTGGAAAAACAAAAAAATTCATACCGTTTAATAAGGGTCAGGACGATTTGCAAGATAGAGAGACAGGCAGCTTGCTTGTGGAAGTGCAGCCATTTGCCCTTGTTACGATGGGTGATATTATTTTACTGGATGCCGGCCTCGGCTTTGAAAATAAAGGCGTTCTCCAATTACATCGAAACCTGATGGAAGCAGGCATTGAGCCTTCAAAAGTTACAAAAGTCCTGATGAGCCATTTGCATAAAGACCATGCGGGAGGTATTAGCAAATTAAATGATACAAAGAGTAAACGTGCCCTTGCATTTCCTGGTGCACAATATTATATACAAAAACAAGAGTTGGAATTCGCTTTCGCAAAAGGATTCCCCTCTTATATAACTGAAGATTTGGAGTGCCTGAAAAATAATCCGCAAGTCATCTTGTTAGAGGGCAATGGCGTTATTGATGGATATATAAAATACGAATTGACTGGGGCCCATTGCCCGTATCATCAGGTTTTTTGGATAGTTGAGGGCGGCGAGAAAGTTTTTTTTGGAGGAGACGTAGCACCTCAGCTCCAGCAAATGAAGAGCAGGTTTGTTGCAAAATATGATTACGATGGAACCAAATGCATGGAACTGCGTAAGCAATGGTGGCAGCAAGGGCAGGAAGAGAAATGGTCCTTTTTATTTTACCATGATATCGGTACACCCATTTTTACCAATTAACTCCAAAAAAAAGGCCTGCCCTTGAAAGAGCCGGCCGTTGCTAACCTATGAAAAACACCAAATTCAAATATCGTTTATAGCTTATTTTTAAATTAAAATAATCGGTAGATGGGTAAAATATGAGGGCTTATTTATTGTCTTAACATCGGCCTGCGCTGCTGCGTCCTCATATTTCTTCGCTGCATTATTTCTTTTGTGACAAATGCGCCAAATTCCTTTTCGCTCCGGAAAAACTGATCTGCTCTTTGCGGAGAAAGGGCCTTGGCAAATTCGCCATTGTATTTTTTGCGGATGTTAAGTATTTTTTCATCCACCTCCAAGGAAGGCTCACCAGTTTGATTTGCATCTACGCGCACTTTTTTCAACTCCTCGGCATATTGATTGTACACAGGCCAGAATTTCTGGGCTTCTTCAGGCGTCAGGTTCAGCCTTTTGGTGAGAAAACCAATCTTCAAAGCTTCCAACCGACTGCCATCAGGCTTCTGCATGTTACCATTGTCCTGGGCGAACAGAGCCATGGTCAACCAGCAAATCATCAGCGATATTAATCCAAGCGTTTTCATTTTTATATTAATTCGTATTCAATTCTTTGGTCCCGTAATGCTCATCTACGTATTGCTGCAATTCATTATCAGAAACGTCAGTCAGCATATCATCAGCATCATTATCATTTAAATCAAGCGAGGCGATACTGTTGCTTGTATCAACCAACGGTACGTTGTGACTTTGCATATAACTTAAAATATCTTCATCGTTTGCATTCTTAAGGCTATCTACCAATTGTTTATCATCAATTTTTGCGTATCCACTGATTTTACTCGTATTATTAAAAATAAATAGTGCACTTGTCGCGATAACACCAATGACTGCAGCAGCAGCTGCATAACGCAACCAGCTTTTTGTTTTGCGGATAGAGATAACTTTAGCCTCTTGAGGTTGGCTTTGTATTTTATTAAGAACCTCAGTGGAGAAATTTTCAAAATACCCTACAGGGGTTTGGAAAACATTGATGTCTTTCAACCCATTCATTACCCCGGAAAGATTTTCAAGCTCTTCATTGACAAATTCTACTGCCTGCGCTCCGGTAAGAATGTTATCCGAAAGCCTTGCAAAATAATCTTCTGGCATACTGAAAGGAGGCTTCTTGCTCAAGGTGCTTAATATCGGAGAAAGGATTTCTAATTCTTGTGAAACTGAGTTTGCTTGCTCTGCCTTAATGCGCCGCATCAATTGCTCTGCAAAATGCTCAAAATAGCCTTGAGGAATGCTAAAAGATGTTTGTTTTCCTGCACTAAGCAAAAGCGGCGAAGTCTGGTCTGCATCATCCACAAAAGGACTGGTTTCGGATGCTTTTATTTTATTTATCAATTTTTCTGAAAACGTTTCAAAATAGCCATCCGGCACCTGGAAAGGAACACGCAGATCAGTTTTGCTTATTATTCCAGACAACGCTCCCAGCTCGGGAGGACCGGGATTTAAGGGATCGGCCTTCTCAGCCTGAATGCGCTTAATAATCTCTAGAGCAAGATTTTCAAAATACCCTTCAGGCACGTGGTAGACATTTCCGCCCTTGATTTCAGCTACGATAGGGCTGATCTCATTCAATTCACTCCATATTTTTGCTCTGTTTTCCACACTTATCAGACTAATTTTGTTAATGAAAGTTTAACGGTTCAGGATATAGTCCTCTATTTTTTTCACTGCATGATGGTAAGATGCTTTTAGTGCTCCTTCTGATGTTTCGAGTACCCTGCTCATTTCCTCGTAAGGCATCTCATCATAATATCGCAGGCTGAATACAGCCCTTTGCTTTTCAGGCAATTGCTGAATTGCAAGCTGCAGTTTCCATTCCAGTTTATTTGCATCAAAATTACTGTCAGCCTTGATTTTATTGCTTAGACCGCTTTCTACATCGCCCAAGGGAACCGTGCTTTTCTTTTTTTGCTGGTCCAAAAAAGTAAGGCATTCATTGGTGGCAATCCGGTACAGCCAGGTGTAGAGTTGGGAATCTTCCCTAAAATTTTCCAGCCCGTTCCAAACACGGATAAATACATTCTGCAGCACATCATTGGCGTCTTCATGCTCTACAACCATTCGCCTGACATGCCAGTACAGCTTCTCCTGGTATTTCTTTATGATTGCAGTGAATGCTTTTTCTTTCGTAGCAGGTTCCCGAAACTGGATCAGCAGTTCTGTGTCGGTGGTGTTGACCGCCATAAGGTTAGCCATTTGTTAACAGGTTGAAATTAGACAAAAAATAGGTACTCAGGTTTAAAACGTTGAGGCGGATGAATTATGATACAACCTTTAGCGAATTATCGGGTCCTGGTTTGGAGCGCTAAATCCTACTATCTATCGTCATTAATCCTTTTGAGTCGTGTTTGAGTCATGGTAGGCTGACCAAATTTTTTTTTAGCTTATCTTTTTTTCGGCATCACTTTTTCTGCTGCTGCAACAATATGCTGCGCCGTGAGGCCGTATTTTTCTAAAAGCTGGTCAGGTGTGCCACTTTCACCAAAAGTATCGTTGGTTCCAACATATTCTATTGGTATAGGGAAATTTTTAGCAGCAATTTGTGCTATGGCGTCACCCAGACCACCAATAACATTATGCTCTTCGGCGGTAACCGCACATTTTGTCTTGGCTATGGATTTTATCACCGCTTCCGTATCAATGGGTTTGATAGTATGGATATTAATTACCTCTACCGATACCCCTCTATCCTGAAGCATTGTCCCTGCCTCGATTGCTTTCCACACCAAATGCCCACAGGCGAAAATGGTTACATCACTACCTTCAGAGAATACCTGTGCTTTGCCAATTTCAAAACTAAGATCAGACGTGAATATCGGCCAGACGGGGCGGCCGAAACGAAGATATACAGGGCCTTTATAATCAGCAATGGCAATGGTTGCAGCCTTTGTCTGAGCGTAATCGCAAGGAACGATTACCGTCATGCCCGGGAGCATCTTCATCAGGCCTATATCTTCCAGTATCTGGTGGGTAGCGCCATCTTCGCCTAAGGTGAGGCCGGCGTGTGAGGCACAGATCTTTACATTTTTACCTGAATACGCAATGGATTGACGAATCTGGTCATATACCCGGCCAGTTGAAAAATTAGCAAATGTAGTAGTATAAGGGATTTTGCCTCCAATTGTCAGCCCTGCCGCAACGCCAATCATATTGGCTTCTCCGATGCCGCACTGGAAAAAACGATCAGGAAATTCTTTAATGAACTGTTGCAATTTTAATGACCCACCTAAATCAGCGGTTAATGCAACTACGTTTGGATTGTTTCTGGCCAATTCTACGATACCATCTCCAAAACCACTACGCGTATCTTTTTTGCCTGTTACCTGAATGTCTTTTAACATGAACTATCTAATTGATATGGTTTATGATTTTTAATGTATTAGCGGCTGCAAAGGTAAAACAGTCGTTTTGTTTTTCATTTATAGAGTTTCACACAAATTGGTAAAGGTTAATGCTCAACACCAAAACTTGGCTATGTCCTACACAATTTTGGAGTGGACGTAGCGGCCCTGACTCAAAAAATTTTTTTCTAATTCAACTCAGAGAATTTTCCGTTATAAAACTTTTCATCCAACTTCAATTTCTGTTCCCATTTCCAGGCAGTTGCCATCATTTCCTCGAGCGAAAACTTCGGCTGCCAGCCCAGCTGTTTGCGTGCCAGGCTGTTGTTTGCGTAAATAGCAACGACATCGCCCGGACGGCGGGGTCCAATCACATAGTTTAATGTAGTGCCGCTCACTTTTTCAAATGCTTTTATTGCTTCCAGCACAGTGACACCGGTACCGCTACCCAGATTAAAGACCTCAGATTTTAGTTCCCCTTTTTTATGGATGAGATATTGCAACCCGAGGGTATGGGCATGTGCAATATCACACACATGGATGTAATCCCGGATACAAGAGCCGTCCCTGGTAGGATAGTCATTGCCGTGGACCGTCATCTGTGATAGCTTCCCAATGGCTGTTTGTGTAATAGCTGGTACCAGGTTTGCTGGCCTGCCGACAGGCAATTCCCCGATCAGCACGCTTGGGTGCGCTCCTACTGGATTAAAATACCTTAATAAAATGCATTTGCTTTTTACGGCTTTTGAGAATTCATTGATGATCTGCTCGCCCATTTGCTTGGTGTAACCATAAGGCGATTCTGCAGGTTTAGGTGGAGTTTTTTCTGTTACAGGGATTTCGCCAGGGTTCCCGTACACCGTGCAGGAAGAAGAAAAGACAAAATGTCTGATACTAAATTCCTGCACACATTTCAGCAGATTGATAAGAGATACCAGGTTATTCTCAAAATACATCAATGGCTGTTCCACCGATTCTTCAACTGCTTTGTATGCTGCAAAATGAATGATTCCTGAAATGTCTTCATTTTCCTGAAAAATTGCAAACGTATCATCGAAATTGCAAAGGTCGACCTTGTAATTCTTTATTTTTTTGCCGGTTATTTTTTCCACCCCTTCCATGATGCGCGGGTTGGAGCGTGAGTTGTTATCTACGCAAATCACTTCAAAACCATTCTCCACAAGGTCAACAATTGTGTGAGAGCCTATATATCCGCACCCGCCCGTAACAAGAATCTTTTTCATCGGTGGCTAATTTTTTTAATGTTATTGATTGATAATGTTCAATAAATATTCACCATAGCCGCTTTTAATCAAGGGTTGAGCCATGGATTCTACCTGCTGCTTTGTGATAAAGCCTTTCCGGTAAGCAATTTCTTCAATACAGGCAATTTTAATTCCCTGCCTCTGTTCGATCACCTGCACAAATTGCGAGGCCTGCATCAGCGAATCAAAAGTGCCTGTGTCCAGCCAGGCCGTGCCGCGATCCATGATAGATACTTTCAGTTTCCCCCTTTTTAAATACTCCTTATTCACATCTGTAATCTCATATTCTCCACGAGGGGACGGAGTAAGGTTTTTAGCGATACCCACTACTTGATTGTCATAAAAATATAACCCCGGGACTGCATAATTACTTTTTGGCTTATGAGGCTTTTCTTCGATGGAAATTGCGTTCATTTCTTTATCAAACTCCACCACCCCGTAACGCTCCGGGTCGCTTACATGATAGGCATACACAATGCCTCCTTCGGGCTTTGTATTTTTTTCAAGCTGCTTGCCCAGCCCGGAACCATAAAAAATATTGTCCCCAAGAACCAATGCAACAAAATCACTTCCGATAAATTCTTCACCTATTACAAAAGCCTGCGCCAAACCATTTGGCTTTGTCTGTTCGGCATAATACAATTTCAATCCGAGTTGAGATCCATCGCCAAATAGTTTTTTAAAAAAAGGGAGGTCATGTGGGGTTGATATAATCAATATCTCATGGATTCCGGCCATCATCAAGGTGGATAATGGATAATATATCATTGGCTTATCATAAACAGGCATGATCTGTTTACTTATTGCGTAGGTGATCGGATAAAGCCTTGTTCCTGAGCCGCCGGCTAGAATAATACCTTTCATACATTGATTTAATCGGCACCCAAAGTAGCAAAGATTGGCGAATAATTAATAAAAAGGCAGAATTGGCAAACGTAGGTCATCAATATTGTTAGTGAAAAAAATTGTCCCTCACCACTTGGAAAATGAAATAGTAAACCGCAGCCAGTATTGCACTCACTGGAATAGTCAATATCCATGCCCAAAGCAAGTTTATGGTGACTCCCCAGCGAACAGCAGACAAGCGGCGCGTTGCTCCAACGCCGATGATAGAGCCAGTGATGGTATGGGTGGTGCTCACTGGGACACCCAATTTTTCTGTAAGGAATAAGGTGATGGCACCGGCTGTTTCTGCGCTCACGCCTTCCAGTGGTGTTACTTTTGTAATGCGCGTGCCCATTGTTTTGACAATCTTCCAGCCTCCACTCAGGGTGCCCAGTGCTATGGCCGTGAAACAGGAGAAGGGTACCCAATTCGGCACATGCTTAATGTTATCCAGGTTGCCGTTTGCGACCATAGCTGCTGCGATGATGCCTAAAACTTTCTGCGCATCGTTGCCACCATGTCCCAAGCTAAATAGTGCAGAGGAAACGAGCTGTAGCCTGCGGAACCACTTATCTGCTTTGTAGGGATTGGATCTGCGGCAAATATTAATGATAATGACCGTAATGATATAACCGATAACCATCCCGATGACGGGTGCAAGAAAAATAAAAAAAAATGTCGGGATCACTTTTGCATAGTTGATCACTTCTTTGCCTTGCACGGTCCAACTGCCAGCATGCGCTAAAGCCGCACCCATGAAGCCGCCCAGCAGCGTATGAGATGAACTGGAAGGGATGCCGAACCACCAAGTGAGCAAATTCCATGTTATTGCCGCCAGCAAGCCTGATAAAATGACCCCCAACGTAATGAAATCTTCATTCACCGACTTGGCAATCGTGTTGCCGATCTTAAATTCCCCGAAGTAATATTTGGAAATAAAAAATGCCGCAAAATTAAACAAGGCGGCCCAAAGTACCGCCTGAAAAGGCGTCAGTACTTTTGTTGAAACGATAGTGGCTATTGAGTTTGCGGCATCGTGAAAACCATTGATGAAATCGAAAACCAGTGCTAGGATGATTATAACAACCAAAAAAGTCATACGTAGTTAATTTGCAAATTTATCAACGCTTCCATGGTTCCATTCTTTATTCTGGTAGCGCCGTGTTCGGACTCCTATTTGCTTCACGCATATTTAATTATGATGGATTCGATTACGTTTGCTGCATCTTCGCATTTGTCGGTAACGATTTCCATTACCTGATAGATTTCTCTTTTTTTGATTACTTCTTTGGCATCAGGCTCTGTCTCGAACAATTTCTCAATGCTCATATCGAAAATGTCATCGGCTTGGTTCTCTATGCTGTTGACTTTCACCAGCGCATCGGTTATCTTACGCATATCCCGCATGTTGCGCAATTCTTTCACCGCATTCTTTATTTGTTCTGCACCCTGCTCGATCAAATCGGCCATCTTCTGGATGCCCGTGTCGTTGGGGTTCACTTTATAGAAATTGATCTTTTTGGCGGAGGCGTAAATATAATCACATATATCGTCCAGTGACGTAGCGAGGTAATGGATATCTTCCCGGTCAAATGGAGTAATAAAATTCCTGCCCAGTTCTGTGAATATGCGGTGCGTAAGGTCATCATTAACATGCTCCTGGTCTTCCACTTTTAAAATGATCGCGGCTCTTTTATCATAATCCATTTCTGCAACCACTTCCTTCATCAGCCTTCCCATGATGGCAACGCCTTCTGCCACTTCTTCAAACAGGGAGTAGAACACCCGGTCCTTTGGCATAAAAATCTGCATGATAGAATTTAATGACATGTATCAATAATTTGGGTAAAAATAGAATTAATGGGGAAGGATTTGTCAAAAATGATACAATTAATTGTCAAAGACCGCAGCGTATAAAATCTTGGACCCCATTCATAGGTATCGATTGATCTTTCGCCCATTGATACATGTTTTAGGAGCTATCCACCGATCAAAGGCTGCCGATCATTTCCCTGGTACATCAATTAAATGAAATATCATTCCTATTGAGAAAAATGTCTGGAGGATAAAGGGAACCATGACGCCGGGGATAGAAACGTTTTGGATTTTTATGACCTAAACCATTAATTCTTACCAGAGGTAATGGTCAAGCCATTTTTGATCTGCTAATCCTATCATGCTTCATTTTTTTGAAGAAGGAAGGAGTGATCCCTGTTATTTTTTTGAACTGGTTTGATAAATGGGCAACGCTTCTGTAGTGCATGTCTCGTGCAATCTCGGTCATTTTCATTTCGCCATAATTAAGCAACTCTTTAACGCGTTCCATTTTTTGCAATAACTGGAAATGCTCGATGGTAAAACCCTGGGTTTGAAGGAATGTATCGGCGAGCAAAGGATAATCGTAGTTCAGCCTTTTACTCAGGTATCCGGAGAAATTGATTCCCCATGGGTTTTCTGAAAAATGAACCAACTCCACAATCACATTTTTTATTTTGTCAATGA
>DATMMJ010000284.1:0-10283 GCA_035569795.1 Puia sp.
AACAGGGGACGTGTCTCAGGCGGTGGGCTCCATATCCTCGGCAATGAACGGCTTTGACAGAGATCTTGGCAACATAAAACTCCAAACAGATGTAAAACAACTGCAGGCTGTTACGGTAACAGCAAGCAAACCCACTTTGAAAATGGACATAGATAAGAGGGTCTATAATGTAGAGAAGGATATTGTGAATGCTGGTGGCACTGCGCTGGATGTAATGAAGAACGTGCCATCGGTGAATGTAGACATTGATGGGAACGTGACCCTGCGCAACAGCGCTCCGCAAATCTACGTAGATGGGAGGCCTACAACGTTAACCCTTGACCAGATACCTGCCGACGCAATAGAAAGCGTTGAAGTGATTACAAATCCATCCGCAAAATACGATGCGTCAGGCGGTGGAGCAGGCATATTAAATATCGTTCTAAAGAAAAATAAAAAATCAGGATATAATGGCAATTTGCGTGCGGGTGTGGACAAAAACGGAGCAGTCAATGGCGGCGGGGATTTTAGTGTGCGCCAGGGAAAATTCAATGTTACTGCAAGTGCTATGGTTAACCAAATGAACGGTAAAACGAATGGAATAACAGACCGGTTAAACCTGACTGATTCCCCTCAAACATCCATCCACCAAACCAATTATGACAGAAATAAAGGAGAATTTATTTTTGCAAGATTCGGCATTGATTATTTTGTGAGTAATAGAAATACGATTTCGTTAACGGGCTTCAAAGTGCATGGTGAATTTAAGCCAACTTCCGTGCTTGATATCACAACCGATAGTTTATACAATGCAGGGAAAATTTCTGATTACAGTGAGCGTTACACAAATACCAACAGGGTTTTTAACGGACACGGATTGCAATTTGGATTCAAACATTTATTCCCAAAACAAGGAGAAGAATGGACCGTGGATGCAAACTATTTTGAAGGGAAAAGCAGCAATAATTCCTTATATACTTCGGATTATTATACCGATGGCGCTGGAAGCAATATCGGCTCTACAGGGCTTGAGCAAATAATTGGTTATGGCAGTGATAAGAATTTTGTCATGCAGACAGATTATGTGAATCCAATCACAACAACACTAAAATTAGAAACTGGTCTGCGGGCAGCGATGCGTAGCAGGATTACAAATAATGATAATTACCTGTTCAATAATGATACAGCGCATGTAGTGCCTGGCGCCTCCACTAATTATACCAACAGCGATAATGTGTATGCGGCATATGTGAGTTTAACCGGCAGCGTGAAAAGTTTCGGTTATAAATTGGGATTAAGGGCCGAGAGCTCCAATTATTCTGGCGAGCTGACCGACCTGAAACAAACCTATAGCAATCGTTACCCAATTAGTTTATTCCCGTCTATTTTTCTTAGCCAGAAGTTCCATTCAAATCAGGAGCTGCAGTTCAGCGTAACGCGAAGGATCAACCGCCCTAATTTCTTTCAGTTGATGCCTTATACTGATTATTCAGACAGTTTGAATATTACAAGAGGCAACCCATCGCTTGTGCCTGAATTCACCACGTCATTTGAAATTTCCTATTTGAAGACTTTTAAAGGGAATAATACATTTCTCGGCTCTGCATATTATAAAAGGACAAATAACCTGATCACCAGATATTTGGACACTGCATACAATCCCCTCTCAGGGAAGCAGGATATTATCAACACGTATGTGAACGCTAATTACAGCTCCACTTTAGGCGCTGAATTGACTTCGCAAAATACACTTACCAGATGGCTGGATATAACCACCAATATAAATGTGTATAATTCACAAATCAACACCAATAATGTAAATGGCAGTTCGCAGGCCGCTTTATGGAGCTGGTTTGCCAAATTCAACAGCAGTTTCAAGCTACCTTCTAAATTCAGCGTACAGCTAACGGCAATGTATCAGTCAAAAACCAACCTGCCCGTCAATAGCGGCGGTGGAAATATGGGCGGACCTCCGAACATGCAGAGCCAGAGCTCGTCTCAGGGATATATCAAAGCATTTTACGGGGTAGATATTGCCGTGAAAAAGACTTTTCTTAAAAACGACGCCGCAGCCGTTTCGCTCTCCGTGAGCGATATTTTCAGGACGCGCTGGTCAGACCAGTATTCTTACAGTACGTTCTTCACTCAGGAATATGCCCGCCTCCGTGACCCGCAAATGATACGTCTGAATTTTTCTTATCGCTTCGGTAAGATGGATATTAGCCTGTTCAAGCGCAAAAGCCAGGGGACAGGAGATAATGGAAGTGACATGCAATAATGCGCAAAAAGGACATGGTCAGCGGGGGTTATAAAAAATCTGATCGCCGTTGACCAAGATCATTGATTCAAAAAGCCCTGCGGGATTGCATCCAGGGGCTTTATCATAATTTCTTTATAGAAAATTTCTGCTCCTTCAGACTGTATCTGCAGCATCCCTTTAGTGAGCGGCAATTCTTTAGCATTCTCCAATTGCCGCGAATGATAAAGCACCATCATCAATTTTCCATTGATCATGTGCACACTGGTATCTCCATGAACAAATAGATCAAGGGTGTTCCATTCGCCGGAAGGTTTTTCGGCGTCAGGTCCTTTTATGCAGCGTCTCCCTGTTTTGCTTGTTGCACTGAAACTATACCATTGGCCAGCAGGACTATAAACATACTCGCTATCAGATTTTTTGATGGCCTTGATATCTTCTATCCCCCCTGCCACTCCCCAATAATCGCCACAATTGCCCTCTTCAATTTGAAATTCCTGTGATCGCATCCAAAAACCAAAATCAGCTCCCCGGGGTCCTACAGAATGATATAATAGCCCGCTATCTCTTTTTTTATTTTTTTTAGGCACCCATTTCAATAAGCCCCATTTGAACATCAACCGCAAATGGTAATTTTCAAATTCCTTTTGTGTTGACAGCGCACCAAAACTTTTTCCGGAAATGCGGATAAGTTTTTCGCCATTTTGTTCAACCACGCTGAATACATGCTCAGGATCCTTATTTAAACCAACTGGTATGTCACTTGATTTGTTTCCCAAAGAGTCAAACAATGGGCCAATGTAAGTGTCCCATCCACTCAGGTCTTTCCCGTTAAAGAGCGGTATCCAATCATCCTCGTTTTTTGCGGGGATAAAACTTGCCAAAAAAAGGCAAAGCAAAATGAGCAATGAAACAAATATTCTGTCTTTCATAACGCATTATTTCATAAACGCTGAATACTGATTCAAGGTAACATTTTTTTTGACCACAGCGATGGTTTGCAGAGTCATGGAGTCATGGAGTCATGGAGTCATGAAAAAAAAAAAGCAGCCATTGCATAATGGCTGCCTTTAATTTCTTATCGAGCCAACATTCTGATTACATCTTTTTCATTTCATTTATCTCAACTTGTGGAACGAGCGCTTTGGTGGTTTTTCCAGCTACCAATTCCTTTTCCAGTTTAAATGTTTTTGTTTGTTTGATGTCTATTGAGGAAGCTCCAATCTTTATGGCATAGTCTCCTGCTTCTGCAATCCAGGATGAACTCTTTGTATCGAAGGAAGCAAGATCTGAAGCACTGATAAGAAACGAAAGTGTTTGGGATTTGCCAGGTAGCAATAGATGTGTTTTGGCAAATGCTTTCAATTCTTCTGAAGGCTTGTCCGTATTTGTTGCCGGAGCGGTTATATAGAGTTGCACCACTTCTTTACCTGGAACCTGGCCTGTGTTGGTAATGGTAATAGTTGCTGTTATTTTATTCTTAAACGAAGTGGTGCTCAATGAAAGATTCTTATACTCGAAATTAGTGTAAGATAACCCATAGCCAAATTCGTATGCAGTCTTTACATTAAATGTGTTATAGTAACGGTAGCCGACATAAATGCCTTCCTCATAGGTAACTTCTGCAGGAACGGCTTTCATACCCATCATACCTGTTGTCGCTTTTTCCGGAAATTCTTTGCCAGGGAAATTTTTGGCAGAAGGGACATCATCGTATTTTGCCGGGAAAGTCGTGGCCAGTTTGCCAGAAGGATTTACTTTGCCGCTGAGCACGTCTGTGATTGCATTGCCGCCCTCCAGGCCCGGTTGCCAGGCAAGCAAAATAGCGTCGGCGTCATCTCTCCACGCCGTAACATCAATCACCCCGCCAATATTCAGTACCACAATAACTTTTTTGTGCTGTGCATGAAATTCATTTGCGACGTTCTTTATTTGCAATAGTTCGGTTTCCGTGAGATAATAATCGTCCGGTAACTTCCTGTCCTTGCCTTCTCCTGCATTTCGGCCTATGGCAATCAAGGCAACATCTGTTTCATTTGCTTTTTTGGTGACGACGACATTATCCGCTAACAGTTCAGCAATAGGAGGGGTGGGGTTCATAAACTCCTCAAAAAAACTTTTCTTCGGGTGCTTTGCTTTTTCACTAGCCAGGTATCCCGTGAAGATATCTTTCAGATCAGTATCTACACGGTAATCTCCATTTGATAAACCTTTATCCAGCGCAACTGTATATGCTTTGTTCACATCGCCACTGCCAGTGCCGCCTGCGATAAGTTCGTAGCCGTTAATTCCAAAGAGAGCTATGGTGTGCATGCTTTTAGTTAATGGCAACGTGTTGTCATTATTCTTTAGCAGTACCATCCCTTCCGTGGCTGCACTTCTGGACAGCGCTGCGTGTTTTTTCAGATCCGGCGTATTTGAATATTTGTACGATTTGAAAGAAGGCGACTTCAATAAAGTATTCAAGATCCCAGCAACATTTTCATCCAACACTTTTTCATCCAGGGTTCCGTTTTTGACCGCATCCATTATTTTTTTGCTTTGGTCAGGTGTGCCTGGCATCAGCAAATTGTTCCCCGCCTTCATTTGTGCAACAGGGTCTTTGCCACCAAACCAGTCTGTCATTACAATGCCTTTGTAGTTCCAATCTTTTCTCAATATATCAGTTAACAAATCACGGCTTTCTGAAGCGTACGTTCCGTTGAGCAGGTTGTAGGAACTCATCACCGTCCACGGACGGGATTGGGTGACAGCAATCTCAAATCCTTTAAGATAAATTTCTCTTAATGCTCTTTCACTCACAATCGTGTTAACCGTATTGCGGTCAGTTTCCTGGTTGTTGGCAGCGAAATGTTTGATCGAAGTGCCGACAGCGTTGCTTTGTATGCCGTTTACCAGTGCGGCAGCAATGTTTCCGCTTACCACGGGGTCTTCAGAATAGTATTCAAAATTCCTTCCCCCTAGGGGGTTACGATGAATGTTCATGCCAGGACCCAATAAGACATCTATGCCATACTCACGCACTTCGTTGCCAAATGCGGCGCCAGTTTTTCTCACCAAAGCGGTGTCCCATGAACAGGCCAGAAGCGTACCGACGGGCCATGCCGTTGCATAAAATGTTTTAGAGCTATCCCCATTTCTGATAGGTGCAATACGCACTCCCGCAGGCCCATCTGAAACAACCATAGATGGTATGCCCAATCTTGGAATCCCATATGTAGTGCCCGCTGCACCAGGCACTCTTTCCTGGGTTTGGCCTATGACAGGCCCCTGCGGTTTTCTGCCCGGCATTTTAAAACCATTGCCCACAAGCAGTTTCGATTTTTCTTCCAAGGTCATCTGACTGATGACTTCTTTAATGGAATTTTTGCCAAGTTTAGGCGGTGGCATTTTCTCCTGCGCCAGCACAAAAGTTTCCACCGCAAAAATCATTAGAAAGGTTATAGGAATGGCAAAAACAGTCGTTCTTGTTTTGTATGTCATTGTTTATTTTTTTTAATATTGATAAAACTATGTATTAATGTTTTGCATTAAACTTTGCCACTTGTTAATGCATTAGCAGGATAAAATAGATAAACGCAGGAAAGAATTGCAGCTCCTGGCCCGGGTTATTGTTTCACTGGTTAAGGATTTAGATTTTTTCTATACCTATCTTTCAGCATCCTTGCAGCTCAGCGGTTGTTTGTTAAAGCCGAAACGACTTCTCTGTAATTTTCTCCTACAGGAAGCTCCATTGTCCCGATAAACACGCTGTTTTTTCTAATAGCAGTAATATGATCGACAGAGACAATATAAGATTTATGGATCCTGATAAACTTTTGTGGAGGCAATTGTTCCTCTATTGATTTCATGCTCATGCGCGTGATAACCGCTTTGGAACTACTTTTCAAATGAATTTTTATATAATCTTTGAGGCCTTCGATCCGCAAAATATCAGAGAATGTGATTTTTAGCAAACTGTAATCAACATTCACAAAAAAATATTCCGGCGGTGGCGCGCCTGTTTGAGTCGATGTTGTTTTCAACTGGTGAAGCTCCCAGGCTTTATTGCATGCTTTCACAAACCTTTCCAGGGCCACGGGCTTAACGAGATAATCCACCACGTTAAGGTTAAAGCCTTCGAGTGCAAATTTCTCATACGCCGTAACTAAAATGATCATTGGTTTTTGCGAAAGACTTTGAATGAACTGCAGCCCTGTCAGACCAGGCATTTGTATGTCCAAGAAAATGAGATCAACAGTTTGTGACTGCAGCACTTTCATCGCTTCCATCGCATTACTGCACCTGCCAACTAATTGCAGAAAGGGAAGCTTGCTGATATTGTCTTCCAGCAGTTCAAGCGCTAGTGGCTCATCGTCAACGGCAATGCATCGCAGCATCAGTGAAAATTTAATTGAAGTGACACCATGAACCAGCCATCATTTTTTGTGATGAGCAGCGAATGGTTGCCACCGTATAGTAAATTTAAGCGCCTTTTTACATTCGACATGCCAATTCCAGAAGTTTTGTCTTTTATCTCCTCTGAATCAGGATTGTATTTATTGCGCACCGCGAATTGCAGCACATCGTTTTTTGCCTTGAGAAAAATATCAATATGTGCATTCTCAATCATGCCCGTGCCGTGCTTAAAAGCATTCTCGACAAATGGAATCAATAACATTGGCTCCATATCATAATGCTTATCCGCTTTTTCAGCTGAAAAATCTACAGTCACATTTTTGCCAAAGCGCTGTTGCTGCAGATCTATGTAGCTCTGGAGGTATTCGGTTTCTTTTTCCAGCGGCACTTTATCTTCATTTGCCTCGTAGAGCATATAGCGCATTAACGAAGATAGCTTTATTAAGGAAGGCTCTAAAATGTCTGATTTTTTTCTTGCCAGTGCAACCATGTTGTTCAGCACATTGAACATAAAATGAGGGCTTACCTGCGAACGAAGAAAGGATAGTTCCGTTTTCAGGTTTGCGTTTTCTTTTTCTTTGATTAGTTGTTCCGCTTTCATTTTATCTCGAATCATCTGAAATGCAGTGCTTGCAGCTAGCACGAACAGGTATGGAAAAATCACAAAAAGGATCGCAGGTTTCAACTGATATACCCTTCCTTTCAAAAATTGCTCAAATAAAATCCAGTCACAAATAATCAAGGTGATGAAAATCGCTATTTGTGCCAGGGCATATTCCCAGAATTTTTTTCTGTAAATGAGTCTCGGGATGAGCCCGTAAGCATTCAGGTAAAAAAATGAAATCCATAAAAGATCGGTTAAAAAATATTTTATTAAAGAATTGGCATCATTACGGTTATGTTGCTCAGGGTGCGATCCCGTGTTTTCATAAGAAGGGCGCAAAAGGAACGGCAAGGAGAAAAGTAAGGCCCAAGCGGATATATGCAAAGTAACGACTACCCACTTTCTGGAATACCATGGCTGTTTCATAATGCTAAAGTAACAACACTAAATACAGAGTCGGCGCTTTTTTGCGATGAAACCGGATTTTTCCGATACGAAAAGAGAGTTGCACATTGGGATGCAGTCTCAAATGGAGATCAATTGTAAAGTTCTGCGGTACAGGATATCCGGGATTTGCAAAGGAAATCTGGAAACTGCAAATGATCCTGGGGGAACTATCCATCATCGAGTGTATTCAGATTTCAACCAAAAAAGAGAAGTGCAATGAAGGTTGGCTAAAAAAAAATAGACACCACTTTTGAGGGCGGAAGTATTCAGTGGAGATACATTCCAGGTTCTTTAAAGTAATTTTTTCCCCTTAGATGAACAATCAAATATACTATCGGACAAAATGATTTACTTTAACTTATCATTTTAAAGGCATGAAAGTTCTTACCTGCACAAAGCCGGGGTTGCTTGAGTATGATACCAGGGATCTCCCAGGATTGAAGCCCGGCAACACTTTACTCAGAATAAAACGGATCGGCATTTGTGGCACCGACCTGCACGCCTATGAAGGCACGCAGCCCTATTTTAATTACCCTCGAGTATTAGGCCATGAAATTGCTGGAGAAATTATAAGCACGGATGCTCCCGGTTTTGAAGGAAATGAATCGGTAACCGTAATTCCTTATTTTAACTGCAATCAATGCATTGCGTGTAGGAAGGGGAAACCAAATTGCTGCGTAGATATCAGGGTGTGTGGTGTCCACGTTGACGGCGCCATGGTTGAATATCTTTCTGTGCCTAGTTATTCTTTGGTGCACGGAGAGTATTTCAATGATGATGAGCTTGCACTAGTTGAGCCCTTAGCTATTGGCGCGCATGCAGTGCGGCGGGCTGCTGTAAAAGAAAATGAAACTGTGCTGGTAGTAGGTGCTGGCCCTATTGGTCTTGCAACCATGGAACTTGCCCGCGTAGCCGGAGCAGTGGTGATTGCCATAGATGTAAATGCCGCCCGACTGAATTTCTGCGGGCAAAATTTGAATATAAAGCACCTGATCCACGCAGCCTCACCAGATATTGTAGCTCAATTAAAGGATATCACAAATGGTGATATGCCGGATGCCCTGTTTGATGCAACAGGAAACCTAAATGCAATAAGCGGCTCCTTTCGGTTTATCGCTCATGGCGGCAGGTACGTACTAGTAGGATTACAGAAGGATGAAATCTGTTTCAGCCATCCGGAATTTCACAAACGTGAAGCAACATTGATGAGTAGTCGTAATGCTACAAGAGAGGATTTTGCCCATGTGATGGATTGCATAAGACAAAAATTGATCAGCCCCGCTAGATTTATTACCCATAGAATGCAGTTTGATGAAGTAAAAAATTTATTTGCAGATTTATTGAACCCGGCAAGCGGGGCTATCAAGGCAATGGTAGAATTCGACCAAAGATAAATGCAGGCTAAACACTAAAAAGTTTATGTTTTTCTTAATGTAAAATTTTTGAAATGAAACCAGGCTCTTTTCTGCTTATTTTCTTTTCCATAGTGCTTTCCGGTTGCAGCCAGACAATTGATTATGGAAATAATAGAGAAGTTGGTAAATATTATGATATCCGGGGAATTAAAATGTATTGCGAGATATATGGCCAAGGGCGACCATTGCTGATGATCCACGGCAATAACGGCTCAATAAAAGCTTTTGGCAGTAACATACCTTATTTCGAAAAAAAATATAAAGTGATCGTTGCTGACAGCCGCGCTCAGGGTAAAACGATTGACACCCGTGATTCATTAAGTTTTGAAATGATGGCAGATGATGAAGCCGCATTACTCGATAGGCTGCATATTGACTCAGCTTACGTTTTAGGCTGGAGTGACGGCGGAATTAACGCGTTGCTTCTTGCCATGCGACACCCGGAAAAAGTGATCAGGCTTGCTTCAACGGGAGCGAACCTCTGGCCAGATTCTTCTGCGATCATTGCGCCCTTATGGAAAGACGAAAAAAATACATTCGATTCAACCCACACAGAAAATTTCACTCCTGAGCAAAAAAGACAGTGGAAGCTTTTTCTTCTCGACTGGTTCCAACCAAATATAAAGATCCAGCAGTTAAGCGCTATTAGATGTCCAGCCCTTATTATCGGGGGTGACCACGATTTGATTAAAGTCGAACATACTAAGGCGATTTATCAGAACATCCCGCGTGCCAAATTATGGATTGTGCCCAACTCCGGCCACGCTACGCTGATAGAGCATAAAGATGAGTTTAACCGGAAAGTGGATGAATTCTTTTCGCATGTTTTTGAGAACAGAAAATAAAAGGCACTTGTCGAATTGTAACAGGCGTCAGAGCGGCGAAAAAGGCTCTTTCCAGGATGCGGTAGTAAGGCTCAATTGTTTTATTATCTGGAGTTTTTTTATTCACGAAAACAAAGCACAGTATTTTCCAGCTTCCCCGGATGATGAAGATTGTCATTAATTTAGCCACCGAAATATTTTACAAGAGACCACAGAGCAATAGTCTCAGGTAATTGTGGAGCCTCGGTTACACCCAGAGTTACTGGTTTAATTTTTACCAATTTCAACATTTGCCCATACCTCTATTTCGTTACTGACGCCCGTCTCAAGGAGGGTGCCTCCCAAATTAAAATCACTTC
>DATMMJ010000285.1:0-2317 GCA_035569795.1 Puia sp.
GCTAGGGAAGATGCCGATCTCATTGCATTTGGAGGGCAACCTTTAAAAGAAAAAATGGTGAGCTATGGCCCTTTTGTGATGAACAGCTTTGAACAAATACAACATTCGATCACCGATTATGAAAGCGGGAAGATGGGGCATTTGGATTATTAAAGTGCAAAAGTTCTAGGTCCAAAAGGGTTGGCAAATTTTTAAATTGAATACTTACCCTGATAAGAAACGAGGGGACACCTGCCTTATTTAAAAATCCAAAGTAAAATCGGTTCCCGGCTTTTGAGGATTATAGTTTGCAATTCTTTTAAGAATACTGGAGCTACCATTGGGCAGCCACGGCTATTGCAGATTGGGTAAGGATAGGTTTCATGCCCAGGCACACAACTATAAGAATGCAAGACAATATTTCGGCTGAATGCATTGCTGTTGCTTGAATCAAGCCCGTACAATTTATAAGCTATTCCAAATCTCCCTATATAACTTTTTCCAATCCTGTATTTGCCCAACGCAGTGCAACCGCTTTCTTTTTGGTTTGAAAATTTTGGTGTTAAACTGAATCCGATATCTCCGGAGCCATGTGCGACTAATGCGGTTTTGATAATAGAGTCTTTGGAAATATCATACACAAAAAAACGGTTCTTTCCTGAAGGAAGGCTCATGTCAGCAAGAAAAATATATTTTTTGCTGAAGCTTTTCCCGGTTGCAAATTTTTTCAATTCCGTTGCTTTCCCGCTAATTTTTGAGACTTCTGCTTCATCCAAATGCTTTACCGGATTAATATGCGACGCACGGGATTTATAAAACCCTTTGTAATAATAGTCGGCTGCAAATGCAAGCACGACGAAAACAATAGCCAGTAGCGATAATAGAAAATGGCGCAGCCGCCTCATGGAATGAAATATTTAAGTATCTATAACGACGCTTCTAATTTTCCATTCCATAAAATTTTATTAATACGGGTGTTAAAGAAATATGAAAAAATAAAACAGGAAAGCCTGTCTACCACTTATATTTATATAAGTGGCCAGCTTAAAAATACCACCACCCGGTTTTGGGCCGTCATTCCATTGCCAGATCATTGTGATAGATTGCCCTTTTAATAAACACTTTTTTATTTATAATATGTGCTTACGATGCCTTCGGTTGAGAGCTTGCGGATACAATGATTCATACCATCTGCAATCAACAGGTTTCCTTTTTTATCAAAAATAATTCCGTGTGGCTCATTGAACAATGCTTTTTTTGCAGGGCCATCTGCAAATCCCGCTTCGGAATATCCCTGGATATTGCTGTGCTGCAAATCAATTTTGCTGTTGCCGGCCACGGTCGATATTTTTTTGTCAGCTAATTTTATGATCCTGTTCACCCGTATATCGGAAAAATAGATCTCACCCTCTTTGCCCAAAGCAATGTACCACGGTTCCATAAGCTCTGCGGTCAGAATATCTCCTTCCTTATAAATTGGATCAGTCTTTCTTTTTCCGCAAAGCCCGCCCAAAATAGAAACATATCCATCAGTAGTAATTTTCTTTATGCAACGGCCTGTCCGGTCACATACAAAAAGGTTTCCATCATTATCGCAAACCATACCTGCTGCATCAAAATGAAGTTCAGTGCCAGCATGATCTTTCAGCGTAGTAACTTCACCGTCTGCCGAAATTTTTCTTATCATCCCGAATTCCGTGTTGGTTTTTTCATCCCCACCTTCGTCCGTCACATAAATGTTTTTTTTTCTGTCGATAGCTATAAAACCAGGATTTTTGAAAGAGGCAACAGAAAACGGCCCGTCTTTTATTGCATGACCTTTGTACCCTGCAATGATGGTAACTTTTCCATCCGGGGTGATCTTTAGAACATCCGCAGCACCCCTATCTGCAACATAAATATTGTCTTCTTCATCAATGGCAAGACCAGCAGGCGTGAATAAATCAATTGATGGCCATCTCCCGTCCTTTTTTCTGCGATACAGCGCTGTTGATACAAACTCAGTGGCGGTACCATCGGAAGCAATCTTCACTATGTCGGGCTGTTGGGAATTGCAACTGACATACAAATTATTTTTGCTATCCATGGCTATTGCATGAGGATAATATACGGGTTGCCTGGAGTTGTTCTGTGCCATCATAAAAGAGCTGGAAAACAAAAAAAGAATCGCGTGACTTTTTTTAAAAAAATTTAGGATATGCATCGCAGTTAGTTTAGTTCTTATACATTTTTATATTTTTGTTTATTTGCGGTGCATCTGGTTTTACGCCGATGGCAGTCGATGCAGCAGTGGATAGCTTGTTTGTCAATACGCCATTGCCCCTGAAATCAAGACCAT
>DATMMJ010000286.1:0-4160 GCA_035569795.1 Puia sp.
TACTTCAAATTGCGCTTTTAATGAAACAAAGGAGGTGTTGTACATTACTGCCAGCGACGTGGTCCTTAAAGTAAAGCTACATTCCTAGGTTTGGGGGATCGGCCGATAAAAAAGCAAATCGTAGAGTCAACTTGTGCTGCGCGCGATGGTAGCCGCTGCATTGATTACTTTCAAAATAATTTGCAACAGAAAATGCTATCAGCATCTTCACGGGCCAGAGAACTATGCAGTGAACGTTCATGGTTAACCGAAAACAAGCTAGCTCCAAGTACTGTTATTTTTTTTATCGTCTTGAATGCAGATGGTGATGGAGCAAGCGTTTGGATGCAGGGCGCTTCGCTTAAATGCATCTGTCCTGCAAATAGGTTGGATGTGATTGAACAGGATATCAAAACCCATCAGCCTATCTTACATTTTTACCCTTAATGGAAATATTTTTTTATGAAATAAAATAGGTTATTTCCCGCAGTTGAGTTATTTTCGCGCTCTCCCCAATTTCCTCGTCTTCCCCCCAATTTATCCATTGCCATTTTTTTTATTGAGAACCCATTATGCTGTTTGCTTTATTTTTTTGTATCTAAAAATAGACAAATACTCATGAGAACTTTTTTTCGGCACGCAGCCTTATGCTTTGTCGTGATATTGTATAATGCAGCTGCGTTCCCGCAGGTGGATGTGCTTACCCAGCATAATGATCTTTCTAGGACGGGGTGGAACAAGCAGGAAACGCTCCTTAAGCACTCAAATGTTCGGGCAGGTTCCTTCGGACAGGTTTTTACCTTATCGGTAGACGATCCGGTATATGCCCAGCCATTGGTCGTAAGTGGTGTGGACATCCCGCCCAATGGTCCTAAAAATGTCGTCTATATCTGTACTGTGAACAATTCAGTGTATGCGTTTGATGCAGATAGCGGCAATCTATATTGGCAGATCAATTTTACGCCGTCGGGTCTGCGCGTCACTAACAAGGGTGACATACACCCAAGCGTCTGCGGTGGCAGTTATTATGATTTCGGAGGCAATATCGGGATAGTGGGTACTCCTGTCATTGACAAATCTGCCAAGACGATGTATTTTGTTACAAAAATTGCAAGCACGACCGGCATTGATAACCATAATTATGACAATTCGGCAACCGATGATGAATATAATTATTCCTCATCAGGCTTCTTTCAATACCTGCATGCTATTGACCTTAGTACTGGAGCAGAAAAAGCAAACAGCCCTGTCCAGATAACTGCTTCCTATCCAGGTACAGGAGATGGGAGTGTTGCAGGAGTTATCAGCTTTGACCCGCGCCGGCAGCTCAACAGGGCTGGCCTGGTCCTTTCCCGGGGGATTGTTTATCTTGCTTTTGCATCGCATTGCGATTGGAACCCTAGTCATGGGTGGCTGCTTGGCTACGACGCATCCACATTGGCACAAAAGATTGTCTACAACACGACTCCCAACGATGGCAGGGGAGGTATCTGGATGAGTGGAGCAGCGCCGGCAGTAGACGGCTCCGGTAGCCTTTATTTTACTTCAGGCAACGCGAATGAAGAGGCGACAACAAATTCGGGCGTCAAGGTCTACCCTGACCATCCAGATGTTATTGTTAACCGGGGCGAAAGTGTAGTGAAATTAACACCAAACCAACCCGACAACAGCGCGAGCAGCGTCGCCATATCAAGCTATTTTACTCCGTTGGATTTTATGGTAAAAAATGAAGCTGATCTAGATTTCTCCATCCAGGTCCTACTGCTACCGAACACCCATATGCTGTTGACAGGGTCAAAGGATGATAGTCTTTATTTAATGGATACAGCCAATCTGGGCGGCTATAGCCCTACATTAAACAAAGTCTTGCAAACTGTTTCTCTTAACCCCATATCACCGGGAGATCTGCATACCAGCCTTGCCTATTTTGGGGGTTCCAATGCGCAGTATGTTTATCAATTGGGAGAAAATACGCAACTGCAGGCTTTCCCGGTAGGTTCAAATTCCTTAGGAGCAGCCATAACAAATAACCAGGCCAACACCTGGCCCACCGGCTTCATGGGTGGCTTTTTGTCCGTTTCTTCTAATGGCCCTGACACTTCAACAGCCATCTTGTGGATTACCCAGGCTGTGAATGGCTGCATGTTCGCGCCTTGCCCGGGCATTTTACGGGCATTCAAAGCAAATGACATAAATAAAGAATTGTGGAACTCGACTAGCAAACCACCAGACGATCTGGGACAATTTGGAAAAATGTCCTGCCCCACCATTGCTAATGGCAAAGTGTACCAGAGTAATAACACGGGCCAGGTGGTAGTATATGGCTTACAGGCTTCTAATCCTCTGCCACTTGATCTGATAAGCTTTACAGGAAATAATGTCAATGACCAGTATGTGCAGCTGAAGTGGTCTACCTCTGGCGAAACAAACTTTGATCATTTTGATGTGGAGAAAAGTACGGGTGGGGTGGCATTTACAAAATTGATGCAAGTTCATGGGGAGTTTGGCGCAAGTGGAGTTCAATATTATTCAGCAGTGGATGGCAACCCCGCGATGGGCATAAATTATTACCGTTTGAAGGAAGTTAGTTTGAATGGCAATATTTTTTATTCCCAGGTTGTTACCGTAAATATTAGCAAAGACCCTGAACCACGCATCTCCCCCAACCCGGTCAATACCTACTTTACAGCACTTTCTGGAGCAGAACCTATTGAGGAAATCACCCTGCTAGATGCCTCTGGCAAAACCATTGAGCATATTGTAAATGGATATCCGTCTTCCAGTGTAACGGTTGCCACCGACAGGCTTGCAGCAGGAGTCTATACCGTAGAAATAAAAACTGCTAGTCACGCCTATCATCAAAAATTGTTCAAACAGTAAAAAGGAAACCCATCCCCGGCGTTCCATTTACAAGAACGCAAATGTTATTTCTGTTTTTCGATTGAAATTATCTTTTTCAATTTCATATCGTATTTGATAAGATAGGCAACTCGGTTAATAGAATCCAGTTGCTCATCAATTGAAGCGTACACTATTTTACTGCCGTATACTTCTCGTACGCCAACCGAAAGATTACTGAATGCACTGTTTTTTGATATTGAATCAAAATGCTTTTGTTCTTCTTTATATTCAGTCAGCCGTTCAATCATTTTTCTAAGACTATCGGGATAAAATCTTGTCGTATCGCTTTGGGAGTATGATAAAAAACAAAATAATTGAAATATAAATGAACAGATAATCATTTTCATTTTGAAGAAAATTTTGTCATTTATTGATGATGTGTTTAACCTTAGCATCTTCGCTGGCCAATTTCAGATAGTCTGAAGGGCCGCCAACAATTGCGAGTTTTTCAGCGCAGGCCTCACCCGCTTGTTCCCTTTTTTTGAGAATCTGCTTCGGCGGTCTTGCAGGTTTACAAATTTACAATTTATGCATTATTTGTTTCAGACTGATTAGATAAAAATTCCCTACTATAGGCTCTGCTGTCCATCAAGTTCAAATCCCTTTAGGATTGCTATAAGGACTAGTATTTAAGTAAAGGAAAGCTGCCCCGGTATTACTCCTTTTGCATGCCTACATATAAATCGACGCTCCACCCCTCCCCTTTTGCGCATCTAAGGATATCCTCCCGAGTAGCGTATTTTAAAATGGAAGTTACTTTGTTTAACAAAGAAAATTAAAGGAGATCATTTCTGGATATCCAGTTGGACCGAACATTTCTAGTTCTTCACGACGAATTTTTACTACTTCAGAATTACATCATTTCCTTCAGGTTGCGATTTTTGCTACATCACCACTACTACATGATAGGTGGTCCATCCTGGCGCGCGAAATTTGAGAATATTTTATTTGTAACTTTTGCTATCGAATGAGCCAAACCAAAAAATAATTAACATGTATTTCCAAGAATTTTTCAAAAGGACAGCCGAATTGGCATCCGGATTCACCGGCAAAATGTATAAGAATCGCCATTTTTTCTTTTTCACCCTGGGATGTACCTTTGCATTCTATACGATCTCTGCGCAAACCAAAGTGTCTGTACCCGATTGGGCGCTTCCAGGATCTGCAACCCATAAACAGGTACCACCACCAGCAGATTTTCACCGCGCAACCCGGACAAAAAATACAGTTATTGGCATATTCGATGGCCAGAGCGATGTAGGAGCTGCACTTGAGCCAGG
>DATMMJ010000287.1:0-10993 GCA_035569795.1 Puia sp.
TCCGGAGATTTTATCCGGAGCCGGTCTGATATTTTTCCAAACTCTGTCTGCCTGCCGGTTTTAATAACTAGTGCAGTGGCTTTCCCACTGATCACATGGGAGCCCATGAACAACGAGTTGGTTCTTTTAGCCAAAGGAGCATCGGAGGCAACAATGCCAGGATTTTTTTCAACAGGGTAGGTTTCTCCCGTGAAGGCTGCTTCGTCTGTAAACAGCTCTTTGGAATCTATCAATAAGCTATCACCGGGTATCACATCGCCGGCCGATAGGATAACGATATCCCCAGGAACAGTATTTTCAACCGGCAGATCGTCTTCTTTCCCATCGCGCAATATGCGGCATTTTATCTGCACCATTTTTAGTAGCTCATCCACTGCATTGGCGGCGCCTTTCTCCTGCCAGAAACCCAGGGTGCTACTGATCAAAATAATGATGAGTATGATAACGGCATCTGTAAAATCACTCAGCCCCATGGAGAGTAGTGCTGCTGCGATCAATAACAGGGTGATCGGGCTTTTGAATTGCGATAAAAAGAGAATAAGAGATGATGAACTTGAATGCGCTTTGAAAGTATTGGCTCCATATTGCATTAAGCGTGCTTCTGCTTCCCCAGCCGAAAGCCCCTTTTCCTGACAGGAAAGAAACTGCAGAGCATCCTCTTTTTTAACGCTCCAGAAATTTTCCAATGATGTAGATATTGAACCAGGCTGCATTGTATGGGCAAGTTATTTTTTGTTCACAGTTAAATTTTAAATCTGGCTTTGGAAAAAAATCCGGATACTCGCACCGACAGGTTTCAATCCTATCTCACCTTCTGCAAGTAAACCATTTTTCTTTTTACTTATTAATTCCTATAATAAAATTTTATCCGATTGGCGGCATTGGGATGATCAGGTAGAGCTACGGCGATCGCGACAGGGTTACAGCAATGGCTGCAGTTGACAATATTATTTCAGCCAATCAAAAGAAATATGAGGGATATACATGCAGAAGACAAATACTACGAAGAAAAAACCAATCGAAAAAACTTAAAGTTTCATTACAGCATCACGGCTTTGATATACCTATTAGCCCATTTAGGAAATGGTCAGTGGTTTCTGAAAGAGAGGATTATAGATTCAGTCATCCAAATATCAACCAAATAATAATGGATTTGCAATAGCGAAACCTTAATTTTACGTTAAACACTTTTGCTCCTCTCGAGGGTTGATTAAAGCATTTTTTTATGAGTGAAGACAAAAAAAAATCCTTAAAAAAAGAGAAAGAAAAAAAAACGGATTCAGGCCATACGGATCATGCGTCTGGAAAGAATAAAAATAAGGATGCGGAAAGTCACCAGCGTTATGAAGACACGCATTTTGTAGATTCCACAAAACCGGTGTGGAACTATTCTTTATTTTCAGGCGAGGACATATCTAATTTTCAGAACGGCACACATTATAGTTTGTATAATTTATTTGGCTCACACCAGGCCGAAGTGCTAGGGGTAAATGGATATTATTTTGCCGTGTGGGCACCCAATGCCACCTATGTCTCCGTGAAGGGGAATTTCAATGATTGGAATAATGATTCACATCCCTTATTCGTGAGGTTGGAAAAATCGGGCATCTGGGAAGGCTTCATTCCGCACCTTGCAAAAGGAGAAATATATAAGTACCACATTCATGGATTTAAAGGTGCGAAATTGGACAAGGGGGACCCTTATGCAAATTTTTGGGAGAAACGTCCGCTCACTGCTTCGATCACCTGGGAGCTTTCCTATGACTGGAATGATGAGGAATGGATGAAAAAAAGAAAGAAGCATAACTCTCTGGAAGCTCCCTGGAGCGTTTATGAAGTGCATCTTGCAAGCTGGATGCGACCCGATAAAAATGATGAAGAACGATACAACAGTTATGATTTTTTCAAAGAACACTTAGTGGGGTATGTAAAGGAGATGGGTTTTACGCATGTTGAGCTAATGCCGATAATGGAACATCCTTTTGATGGCAGTTGGGGTTATCAGGGGACAGGCTATTTTGCTCCAACTTCAAGGTATGGAGATCCGCAACAGTATATGGCTTTGGTTGATGCCTTTCATCAGGCTGGCATAGGCGTCGTGCTGGATTGGGTGCCTTCTCATTATCCTTACGACGCACATGGCCTGTATATGTTCGATGGTACTAACACGTATGAGTATGCCGACATGCGAAAGGGTTTTCACCCGGATTGGAACAGTTATATTTTTAATTACAAAAGAGGAGAAATAAAATCATTCCTCATCAGCAGCGCACGTTTCTGGATGGATAAATTTCATACCGATGGGATTCGTGTAGATGCGGTGAGCAGCATGCTTAAATTAAATTATTCGAGAACCAAAGGCCAGTGGGAACCAAATGAATTCGGTGGTGATGGGAACCTGGAGGCTATAGCTTTTATTAAAGACCTGAATGAGACTTTGTTCCGTGACTTCCCCGACATACAGACCATTGCTGAGGAAGCGACTGACTGGCCCGGAGTAAGTAAGCCGACTTTTGCGGGCGGTCTGGGTTTTGGTATGAAATGGATGATGGGCTGGATGCATGATACGCTGGATTATTTCAAACTGGATCCTATTCACCGCCAGCACCATCAGGATAAATTCGGATTCAGCATGATCTATTATTATGACGAGAATTTCATGCTGCCTTTAAGCCATGACGAAGTGGTGCATGGCAAGAGTCCCATGATATATAAAATGCCGGGCGATGATTGGCGCAAATTTGCTAATCTGCGTTTATTATATTCCTATATGTTTACGCATCCAGGAGGCAAATTATTATTTATGGGCGATGAATTTGGCGCCACTAGTGAATGGAATTATAAAAGTGAGCTGCAATGGGATTTGCTGAAGTTTGAACCGCATAGTGGCCTGAAAGATTGCGTCCGTGATCTGAACCTACTGCTACGGAGCGAGCCTGCCTTGTATGAAAACCAGTTCAATATTTATGGGTTTGAATGGGTTGACTTGAATCATCGCGCTGAAAGCGTAATAGTATACCGCAGAAAAGGCAAGAAAGCCAAAGATGACCTGCTCATAATTTTAAACATGACTCCTGAAGTGAGGATGGACTGGAAGGTGTATAGTTATGGAAAGCCGGAGTGGCAGGAATTGTTCAATAGCGACCGTAAGCAGTATTGGGGAACCGGAAATATCTCAAATCCGATTATAAGCACCCAATTAGTGGATAAAAAAGACAAGATCTACGAAATAAACCTGCATCTTCCGCCGTTAGGAGCTATTGTGCTAAAATAGGTTCAGTTGCTTGCGAAGATATTTTCATTATATTTTGGCAATTGCTTGCAAAAAAATTTGTTTTGGCTTAATTTTAGTTATCCGTAATCCCTGAATATTTATGAAAAACTCAATCCTTTTTCTAGTCTCCATTGTTTTGCTCCAACCTATTTTTGCGCAATCAAAAGATAGCTCTTCAGTTTATTTTCAAAAAGGAATAAAAGAAAAAGAAGCAAGGCGCTACATGGTAGCTTTTAATAATCTGCAGAAATCAACCCAGTACGATTCAAACAATGTAGATGCGCAAAGGCAGCTTGGCCTCGTGTCCCTTGAGCTGAGAAAGTATGGCAATGCAGAGGTTGCTTTTACGAAGGTGCTTTCACTGCAAAAAGATGATACGACTGCAGTTGTCAATCTGGCAAATATATCATTCTGGACACATCAATGGAAGCAGGCGGTTTTGTATGGCCAGAAAGCGATTCAATTGAATGTTGGGAAAGGATGGAATTATGCAATCGGGAAAAGCTTTTATCAGCAAGAAGATTATGCTCAGGCATTTAGGTATCTTCAGGCTGCTGCAAAAGAAGATTCGACCAACCCTGAAATCCCATATCTGACTGCAAGGGCTTTTGTGGATATGGACAACTACAAAGCCTCCGTCCCATTTTTCAAAAAAGCGATTAGCCTTGATTCCACGAAGACACAATGGATATATGAATTTGCACTTGTACTTGCAACGATACCAAATGACAAAATGGCCATTGAGTACTATTTGCTTGCAGCCGATAAAGGATATAAGATAGATAACGATTATTATGAAAATCTTGCGGACTCTTACATTGCAATAGGTCAGGGAGACCGGGCAATTGATCTGATGCTGAAAGTGCTTGATAAAAAACCTGCAGACCCTGTTTTGCTTTATGGCATTGCAGATGCTTACTACCATCTAAAAAAGTATAAAGAGGCGATCGAATACTGGGATAAGATTCTCTACTATGATAACGAAAATGCCAAGGCACTGTATATGATAGGAATGGCATATCAGAAAAAAGGCGATACCGACAAAGGCAGATTCCTTTGCGACAAGGCTATCGCCATGGACCCCTCCCTTAAAAACCTGAAGCAGGAAAAAAGCAGTATGGGATTATAGCGAGCGATTTCTTTACAACAGAGGGATGCTTTTTTGTAAAATCCGGGGTTTTTGCTGGTGACGGCTACCAATCAAGGGAGAGAGAATCGCTCACCCTCAAAGTGTAATTTCTTCTCACATCCGTTCAGGCAAATTGATTCCTAGCAAGCCCATAGCGTTTTTTAGTGCGACTGCAGTGAGTTGAGCAATCTGCAGCCTAAGGGTCTTTTTCTCGCGTGTTTCCGCTTTTGCAATGGAAAGTTCACCGTAAAAAGAATTGAAATTTTTAGCAAGATTGAAGGCATAATTGGCAATCACTGAAGGATTCATTTCGACACACGCCAGCTCAATAGTGGATGCATATTTTTCAAGATCGATTAATAATGATCTTTCTAAAGGCAACAAAGCACTTGTTCCCTTTTCGAAAAAGTTTGTGTTTTTTTCCTTTCGTAAAATTGATTTTATCCTTGCATGAGCGTATTGAATGAATGTTGCGGTGTAGCCATGAAGATCGATTGATTCCTCGGCATTGAACATCATTCTTTTTTTCGGATCAACTCGAAGAAGAAAGAATTTAAGTCCCCCAAGCCCTATCATCTCATACAAGTCTTTTAGCTCCTCTTCTGAAAAGCCCTCAGTCTTACCCTGTTCTTTGGTTTTCTTTTCTGCCTCCTTGATCATTTCATCAATCAGGTCATCGGCGTCCACCACATTGCCCTCTCTTGTTTTCATTCTTCCAGAAGGAAGTTCAACCATGCCGTAGCTTAAATGAAAGATATTCTCTGCAGATGGTATTCTTAGTTTCTGGCAAATCAGTTTCAGCACTTTAAAATGGTAGTTCTGCTCGTCGCCCACAACATAAATACTTTGATCGCATTTGAACTCTTCGTATTTATTCACTGCAAGACCAATGTCTTGGGTTATATAAACAGCTGTCCCATCCCTTCTTTGCACGATTTTTTGATCAAGGCCATCTGCGGTCAGATCAATCCAAACGCTGCCGTCTTCTTTTTTAAAAAAAACTTCTTTCTCGAGTCCAAATTGCACTAATTTCTTACCTAGAAGATACGTGTCGCTTTCATAATATATTTTATCAAAATCGCTGCCGATCCTCTTATACGTTTCATCAAAGCCTGCATACACCCAGGAGTTCATCTTTTTCCAAAGATCTATTACATCTGGCTTTCCTGCTTCCCAATCTATAAGCATTTGTTGTGCCTGCTTCATCAATGGGGCTTCTTTTTCGGCCTCCTCGATGTTCATGCCATCAGCAAGCAAAGCATCCACTTGGTTTTTGTATTCCGTGTTAAACATCACATAATAATCGCCGACAAAATGATCTCCCTTGATGCCAGTGCTTTGTGGTGTTGCACCATTGGCAAAAAGAAGCCATGCGACCATGCTCTTACAAATATGTATGCCTCGGTCATTGGCTATGCATGTTTTCACAGTCTCATAACCGCTGGTTTTATATATTTCTGCAATGCTCCAACCCAGGAAATTGTTTCTCAGATGGCCGAGATGCAGCGGCTTGTTTGTATTGGGAGATGAGTACTCTATCATTACTTTTGCCCCATTTTTTTGCTTGGTACCAAAATCTGCAGCCAAATAATTGTCATGTAGAAAAGCCAACCAGTACTCGTCAGCGATGAATAAATTTAAAAAACCTTTGATTACATTAAAACCAGAAAACAGCGTAGGATTTGTATTTACTAAATGGCTTCCCAGTTCATTGCCCAATACCTCGGGCGATTTTTTTAGATTCTTTACAAAAGAAAAAAGTACCACTGTGTAATCACCGTCAAATTCTGGCTTGGTCTCGTTAACCAGTATATCTTTTTGCTTTAGGTGATAGGAGTATTGTTGCTCCATGGCTTGCCGTGTCTTTTCTTTTATATGGCTCGTAATATCCATGCTTGATTTTTGTTGGCGCAAAAATAACATAATAAGATGATGAGAAATTATTGAAGCCCGGCAGGCTAAGACTCAGTGTTAATACGTATTTAACGAACCCCAAAGCAATTTTTACTATCTTCGCGCCATTCAACGTTTGGAGCAAATGCCAAAGAACCTTATTGCATCGTATATTGATTTTTTTTATCCCCCTTTCAGAAAACTGATGCCTGTGCAGACTTTCCGCTACGCAGCATGTGGCGGGGCAAATACGCTTCTGGATATTTTTGTTTTCTTCATCAGTTATAATTTTATTTTGAAGAAGCACATTCTAAACCTTGGCTTCATTGCATTTGAGCCGTACATCGCTGCATTCATCATTTCGTTCTGTGTCAGTTTTCCTGTCGGTTTTTTCCTGATGAGAAATATTGTTTTCACGCAGTCTACTTTGCACAGTAGGGTGCAGCTGTTCCGGTATTTTTTACTGGTAGTAGTGTGTATTCTGCTTAATTATGTTTTTATCAAGCTGTTCGTAGAGAAATTACATTTATACCCGACGGTTGCGAAAATATTTACGACGATCATCGTCATATCATTCAGCTATCTAACCCAAAAATATTACACCTTTAAAGCGGAAACAGCAGAAGCCTGAGTTGCCAAATACATCCGCAGGATTAATGCTCCTGATTTTTTTGGTATTGTACTTTTGAAATATCATTTTCGGGATGTAGGCTGACTGACTAGTCGCTGGAAGGTAATTTTGGCGATTTGCATTTCGGCTGGCCTTCATTTTTTAATCAACCAGGACAGGTTTCAGCATAGGAGCAAAAGCTTTTAATGCTAATCCACATAAATCCAAAGCGTTTATAAGGAGCGGGAATAAAAAAGGTGCCTTTAGGCACCCGTAAAAGAAATCATAGAGAAATTATTTTTGGAGGCCTCTGAGTAGCTTGAGTTTGTGAAATGCGCACATTACACCGTTTAGCTGGTAGCTTATCATTTTTTTGAGACTGTCGTAGACGTAAGATTCATTCAGCACTTCTTTATACACTTTAACCAAACGCATTTCGGTCCTTTGGCAGGCAGCCAAAATGTTTTTTTCAGCAATTTTTCCAATCTTTTGTTCTCCTTCAGAATGGATTGTTTCTGTTTCCCCCCCAAGGCTGCGTATTAATGAACTTAACTCACTTGCATATTGATTATTTTCAACCGCAAGGCTGATAATGGCCTGATGCAGTTGCGTATTCTTTACCCCTGCCGCAAAGGCTTCATATTTTTTCTTTACTTCCTGTAATACTTTTAGCAATTGGGTTAGCTTGCCGAGGGTATGCATCCGGGCTAAATTCAGTGAAGAGGTTGGCATGATTGAAGGTTTTATGGTAAGATAATAGATTGCTACCTATTAATGCTTTTTTCTTCCAATTATTGTACCAGTCCAACCAGAAATACGGGACGAAATCCACATTTTATGCAGTCCATTGAGTTTGGCAACATAAAAAGGCCACCGTAGAAATACGGTGGCCATAACCATAACCAAAACTAACAGAGAGGGAGGAGTAATAGGGTTACTTGACCATCCAGATTAATTATTTTGTTTTTGGGGGAATCAGGATTACTTTATTTTCTCCTGGTCGTTCAGCAATAGAAAGTAGGCCGTGACAACCAAAAAAAATAAAAAGACAGACAATGCATATTCCAATGATTGCAGCATGTTGATATTATCAATTGCATTGTTATTCATATTTTTAGTTTTTAGAGTTAAAGAATATTTTAAGATTTGAGCAACTGTGATATGGAGATGTAAAAATAAGCCTGTGAGGACCCCAGGACAAGCGTGAGCATACCGAATTTGATGAGTACTAGAACGGTAAGATTATCGGTAGTTATACCTGCCGGGTGTGCTAAGGGTTCAATGTAAAGTTTGTATCCAAGGGGGGCAATTTCCTCTTTACCTCCTGCCAATTTTTCACTTTTCGCCTGATGGCATAATGATTGACATTTAAGGATGAACATTAAATTTATAATATATGGGAAAAATCATAGGAATTGATCTTGGAACAACCAATAGCTGCGTTTCCGTGATGGAAGGAAATGAACCAGTGGTTATAGCTAACGATGAAGGCAGGCGTACAACCCCGTCTGTTGTGGCTTTTCTTAAAAACGGGGAACGCAAAGTGGGTGACCCGGCAAAACGCCAGGCAATCACCAACCCCAAAAACACCATATCGTCAGTAAAGCGTTTTATGGGGCGCAGGTTTGATGAAGTAACCAATGAGATAAGCCATTGGAGCTACAATGTAGTGAAAGGTGACAATAATACTTGCCGTATTGACATTGACGGCAGGCAATATACGCCTCAGGAAATATCTGCCATGATTTTGCAGAAAATGAAAAAAACGGCAGAAGATTATCTTGGTCAGGAAGTAAGCGAAGCAGTTATAACCGTCCCTGCATATTTTAATGATGCGCAGCGTCAGGCAACAAAAGAAGCAGGTGAAATTGCAGGTTTAAACGTCCGCAGAATAGTAAATGAGCCTACTGCAGCTGCACTAGCTTATGGACTTGATAAAAAACACAAAGATGAAAAAATTGCCGTCTTCGACCTTGGCGGCGGCACATTTGATATTTCAGTTCTGGAACTGGGCGATGGTGTGTTTGAGGTAAAATCAACCAACGGCGATACGCATCTTGGTGGTGACGATTTTGACAAGCTGATTATGGATTGGCTTGCAGATGAATTTAAAAAAGATGAAAATATTGATTTGCGCAAAGACCCCATGGCTCTGCAGCGTTTAAAAGAAGCTTCTGAAAAAGCGAAGATTGAATTATCCTCTTCCACGGAAACTGAAATCAATCTGCCATATGTTACCGCAGTTGACGGAGTTCCTAAACATCTGGTTAAGAAATTGACCCGCGCAAAGTTCGAACAGCTTTCCGATAAACTGTTTGAAAGATGTCTAAAACCTTGCGAGCTGGCATTAAAAGATGCAGGTTTGAACGCTTCGCAGATTGATGAAGTGATTTTAGTAGGCGGTAGCACCCGTATTCCCAAAGTACAGGAGATAGTAGAGAAATTCTTTGGTAGAAAAGCAAATAAAAGCGTGAACCCAGATGAGGTAGTTGCTATAGGCGCAGCGATACAGGGTGCGGTGTTAACCGGTGAAGTGAAGGATGTATTGTTGCTTGATGTGACGCCACTCAGTTTGGGTATCGAAACAATGGGTGGTGTGATGACCCGTCTCATTGAATCAAATACAACTATCCCGAGCAAGAAATCAGAAGTGTTCTCTACTGCCAGTGATAATCAGCCTGGTGTACAGATACATGTTTTGCAGGGGGAGCGCCCTATGGCTAACCAGAATAAGAGTTTGGGAATGTTTAATCTTGATGGGATTCCTCCCGCTCCTCGTGGTGTTCCGCAAATTGAAGTGATATTTGATATTGATGCAAACGGCCTTCTGCATGTTACTGCTAAAGATAAAGGGACGGGCAAAGAACAGAAAATCCGCATTGAGGCAGGTAGTGGCTTGAGCAAAGAAGAAGTGGAAAAGATGAAAGCTGAAGCAAAGGCAAATGAATCTACGGATAAGGTTGCCCGCGAAAAGGTCGATAAAATCAACCAGGCTGACAGTTTGATTTTCCAGACAGAAAAGCAGTTGAAAGAATATGGTGATAAGATCCCCGCTGATAAAAAGGCTCCGATTGAATCGGCACTAACCAAGTTAAAGGAAGCACACAAGAGCCAGGATGTTTCTGCAATTGATACAGCCGTCGCCGAGATGAACAACGCATGGGCAACTGCGAGCGAAGATATGTATAAAGCAACGCAGGGCGCAGGTACTCAACCGGGCGCAGATGGTAACGGCAATGCACAGCCTAATACAGGCAGTGGCTCGGAAAATGTTACAGATGCGGAGTTCGAAGAAGTAAAGTAAATTTGAACCGACGATATTTGCAGTTAATATATTTTAGAGGAACAACAAAGCCCTCACAACTTGTGGGGGTTTTGTTTTTATAAAAAAGCCCAAATCTTTTTGTTGTAAGTAAAGCATCGCTTTACGCAAAAATTGTTTTACTTATTTGACTAAAGGCTATTGGTCTTGTAGATCAGGTGGATTTATTAATTAAATATGTATTTGGACTACAAAGAATCAAAAGCTTTAAAACAAAAAAAATAAGAGAATCAAGCTGAGGTACTAGGCTGAATCATAATTTGATTTTTATTCCCAACGTTTTTGTAGTTTTGAAGATCGTTCAATCATTATGGAGCATTACATCATGAACCTCACTTTAAAAGTGTGGCGCCAGAAAAATAAAAGTCAGCGTGGTAGTTTCGAAACTTACGAAGTAAATGATATATCGTCTGAGATGTCATTTCTGGAAATGTTTGACGTGCTGAACGAGCGGCTTATCCGCGATGGCAAAGACCCAATTGCATTTGATCATGATTGCCGGGAAGGCATTTGTGGCACGTGCTCTATGTATATTAATGGAAAGCCGCACGGCCCTTGGGAAGGAACTACTACTTGCCAACTGCATATGCGTGCTTTTAAAAATGGCGATACCATTGTAGTTGAGCCCTGGCGCGCGAAAGCATTCCCTGTAATTAAAGACTTGATAGTGGACAGAAGCGCTTTTGACCGCATTATTCAGGCTGGCGGATTTATTTCAATCAATACCGGTAACGCAGTCGATGCGAACTCGATCCCAATAGAAAA
>DATMMJ010000288.1:0-6610 GCA_035569795.1 Puia sp.
AAATTTTGGCATTTACGAATACTCGTAGTTAGATGAAATCCGTCCGAACTTTAAAATCAAGTTTTGGCCACGTCATGTTCCCACTTTGCAACGGAGCAATAAGATATTGGGATGTTGGTAGACAAAGCAGTGGACCCGGCCTCAGGTATCATTGCAAGAAACTAATCTCCAACCACTCGGCTCAAGAATCCCTCGGACCAATCGCTACTCCCTTTTAAGACTTTTAATAGGGTTCATATTGGCGGCCCTGATAGCCTGGAAGCTTATCGTTAATAGCGCAATACTCGAGGTAGCCACTCCGGCCGCCAAAAAAACCCACCAGTTGATACTTATGCGGTATGCAAAACTCTGTAACCAGCTATTCATGGATAACCATGCAACCGGGAAAGCAATTAGTGAAGCGATGGCAACCAGCTTTACAAAATCCTTTGAAATCAACATTGCGATTTGCATTATCTCGGCGCCAAGTACTTTTCGTATGCCGATTTCTTTCGCGCGCTGCACCGTGGTGTATCCCGCAAGGGCGAATAACCCAAGACATGCCAAAAAAATCGCAAGCATTGAAAAAGCGCTGAATATTTTGGCTGTCTGTTGTTCACTATGGTATAGCATATTGTAATTATCATCCAAAAAGTGGTACTGGAAAGGCCGGTGGGGCACATAGCTGCGCCAAGAATCGTTAAGGGCTTGTAAAGTTGCCGGAATGTTTTGTCCTGAGATCTTCGCGTAGCATTGATAAATATGGGAGTAGCCCGAATCGAGAAAAATGACCAATGGTTTTATCGGCTCATGCAAAGGCGCGAAATGAAAATCTTTCACCACTGCCTTTACTATCCCTGCATTGAAGTTCAGGTATAATGTTTTCCCGATAATCTGGTCGGGTGTCCAGCCAAGCGCCTTGACAGCCGACTCATTTAACAGGTAGCTAGTATGTCGGTCGCGGTCATTATTTGAAGAATCTAATTGCTTCCAGTCAGACAGGCTGTAGTCACTTCCGGCGATAATCTCCACGCCGGTCGTACGAACAAAATCAATATCGGTAGGCGAAACAGTTGCCAACAACGGTGCTGCCGCAGCACTGGGGCTTGTCCTCAATGCATCAGGCCATCCTATATTGGTTATCTCCTGGTAGCCGCTGCTCACTGAGATAACGCCCGGTACCCTTCCCAGGGCATCTTTTATCGGTTGATAATTTGCTCGCATTATACCGTCAACCGGCAGCACTATTAAATGGTCTTTGTCATACCCCAGTTTTTTATGCTGGATATAAGACAATTGCTGGAAAATAATGGTTGTAGAGATAATCAAAAAAACGGAGACGATAAACTGAAAGACAATGAGGGATTTTCTAAGACCTCCGCCTTTAGCCGAAAAAGAAAATCCGGATTTCAGTACTTTGATCAATTTTATATTGCTCAAAATAAAAGAAGGATATGCTCCCGAAGCAAAGCTGATCAAAGCAAAAAGTAAAATCATCAAACCAATTGCAAAGGGTTTTGACAAAAGCGCAAGATCTAACGGCCGTTCGACTAAGGCGTTAAATAAAGGCAAAACGGAAATTGCGAGCGCCACCGCCAAAATAAAGGCGATGAAATTTAACAAACAGGATTCTCCGATAAATTGTAAAAAAAGCTGCCATTTGGCTGAACCCAAAACTTTGCGGATACCAATCTCCGGCGTTCTAGAGACAGACTGGGCAGTTGCAAGATTGGTATAATTGACGCATGCAATACAAAGGATAAGCAAGGCAACAGCTATCAGCACATAGATATAGGTTATGTTGCCATTGGGTTCGAGTGTATTAAGTGTAGAATACAAATGCACTCTTGTTAATGGCTCCAGGTGAAAAATTAAATAATCATTCCCTGGCATGCCGATATCTTTTTGAGCCTTCATGTAGTCGGCTATATTTTTTTCGAGGCCAGGCCTGTCCTGTGGGTTATGCAGTAAAAAATAAGTAGTATAAATTTCTACGTTCCAGGAGGGTGTATTTGCATTTGGAAGGCTTGCATAGGAAGCAATAAAATTGAATTTAATCTGTGAGTTAACAGGTGCATCTTTAGCAACTCCCGATACAATGTAACTTTTCGTACCCCCAACCAGCAATAACTTACCCAGGCCTCTTGCGTTGCCGAAATATTTTCTTTCCATCGATTGGCTGATGACAATTTTACCGGGCTGGTTTAAGGCGCTCGTGACGTCGCCTTCAATAAGCGGAAAGGAGAACATTTTAAAAAATGTAGAATCGGCAAAGTAAAATCTTGGTTCCACAAAAGTTTTTTCACCATACCGGACAACATAGGGGTCGCGATTACGGATCCTTACATACGATTCTATTTGCGGAAAAGTAGCTGCCAGCCTGGGACCAGGCATTGAGGAAGTTGTTCCAATCATGTTTATTGTACCGTTAACCGTGTATTCGGTGGTAACCCTTACGATGCGGTCGGCATTTTTATTAAACCGGTCGTAGTTTAGTTCGTTCGAAACGTAAAGCCCTACGAGGATGCAGGAGGCAATTCCGATTGTTAAACCCCCGATATTTACGAGGCTGTATAATTTGTTTTTAGCCAGGTTGCGCCACGCTATTCTTAAATATATTTTCAGCATAAATGCGGATTTAGCTTAGTGACACATATAAATAAGTTTGTTTATCGCTTAAGAAAATGCGATAAAGTTAGATATCGAATCATAAAATATTCGCACATTATTTGGTGTGTCTCATGGAATTTCCAGTTGATGATGCAAAAAATTAAGTCCGTTGATTTTAGTGGATTGCGAAGAAATTAGTGATGGGTTGCTAATCGATTTTAAGTGACACTCCATGTCTCGTACTGCAAGAGAATCCACAAAAACCTACCTCCTAGCCCTCGCAGTTGATTGTTACTTCAATTTTTCATTGAAAAAATCAATCGTACGTTTCCATGCAAGTTCTGCTGCCGATTTATCGTACCGTGGCGTAGTATCATTATGAAAACCATGGTTTACTTGAGGGTACATGTAAACTGTATACTCTTTCTTTTGCTCCTTTAAGGCCATCTCATAGGCTGGCCATCCCTCATTCACTCTTGTATCAAGCCCTGCATAATGCAACAGAAGCGGAGCCTTAATTTTTGGAACATCTTCAGTTGCTGGTTGGCTTCCGTAAAATGGAACAGAAGCCGATAAATCCGAAATGCGGACAGCCATCATATTTGCTATCCATCCACCAAAGCAAAAACCAACAACGCCAACTTTTCCATTGCAATCTTTAAGTCCTTTTAGGTATTCGTATGCGGCAATAAAATCTTCTAATATTTCATTTTTATCGCGCTTACTCTGTAGTTCCCGGCCCTGGTCATCATTTCCGGGATAACCACCTAATGGTGTTAGTGCATCAGGAGCCAGTGAAATGAATCCTGCCAGAGCTGCTCTCCTAGCCACATCTTCAATATAGGGATTAAGGCCTCTGTTTTCGTGCACTACTACTATGCCTCCAAGTTTCTGTTTTACCTCCAGGGGCGTTGAAAGTAATGCCTTGATTTTTCCGCCGCCTTTTGGAGACTGATAATACACGTACTCTGATTTTAAGTGAGGATCATCAGCCATCACTTGAATCGAGCTTGAATAGGCGGGCATCAGAAAACTACTAAGGGCTGCTACAGTAATACCTCCTACGGCATAGGTAGATAGTTTTAGCATAAACTCCCGCCTTTCAATACGACTATGGGCAAAGTCGTCATACAGGTCAAATACCTCTTGTGTGAGGTCTTCTTTTCTTATTTCTTGCATGTCATTTGGTTTAATTAAAGACCCTGTTAAGTTACTGCAAAAGTCGTTTCCTACAATGAGCCCAATAAGATTTCAATTAAATGCAACAAAAATAATCCAACTTGACCTGGTCTTTCATTATTCTAATTCTGTAATGTTGTCGAAGGGGATGTCGGCTAGGGTCTTCTGGTAGTCCGATCCTGGATTTTTTTGATTCCTTTGGATCGGTTTGCAGGCTCATCGAAGATCAAATAGAACAGACACATCGACAAAAGAATGAATTTGGTTGCAAAAAAAATTAGCGTACACTTCAGCACGCCAATTCCTGTTTCGAGATGTATATCTTGATTGAAAATTAGGCTCCGAACGGATTCATTGTCGCAGTGTGTTCATCCCCCGGAACAAGGATCGTATCATCGGTATCATTGCTTACTATCCCAGTGTTGATAAACTCAATCAGGTCGGCATTCAATCTTTCTTTGTGCGTGTAAAACAATCCATGAGGGGCACCTTCATACACAATATATTGATTATCGGGAACAAGTTGCGATGCTTTGTTACTGCTGATCCCTATAGGAACTGTATGGTCTTCACTGCCATGTATGATAAGCGTTGGGACATTTATTTTCGTTGTATCATTCCTGAAATCTGTTGCGCCAAATGATTTCATACATTCTCTTGTAGCCCTCGCCGAAGCCATCGAGCCAAGCATGCGATAGTAATCCAATAACGGTGCACTGACCGGATGGTTTATCATATTGACGCCGAAAAAATGCTTACCAAATTCGTCCAGAAAACCAATGCGGTCGTTACTTAACTTGGCCATCCGCTCTTCAGCTTTTTCTTTGGAGGTGCCATTTTCATTATCGGACGTTTTTGCCAAACAAGGAAGCACACTTGAAATGAGGACTGCCTGAGTCACGCGGTTGTCTCCATAATTACTGAAATAACGGGCAACTTCGCCACCCCCCATAGAGAAACCGACAAGTGTCACGTCCCGCAAATCTAAACGATCGAGCAATGCTTTCAGGTCACGAGCAAGTGTGTCGTAATCGTAGCCATCCCATGGCTTATCGGATTTGCCAAACCCGCGCCTGTCGTATGTTATCACACGAAAGCCTGCACCCACCAACGGCTCTAATTGATATTCCCACATTTCTTTGCTCAACGGCCAGCCGTGTATCAGCACAACTGGTTTGCCTTTTCCGTAATCGCAATATGACAATTTTAAAAGTGCATCACGACCATTGTTGTTTACTTCAATAAAATTCATAATTGTAATATTTTACAACATGGAATCAGGAAAAATCGTGCCATTATAATCAATAGGTAATTGTCCGGCAAAGGGGCAAGTAATGCCACAACTGAGGCACTAAATGGATGCGGCGAAAATACCAGCGTCCCATTTTCAAATCAAAAAAATTTTTATTCGCTTAGCCAACTTAAAAATAAAAATACCCGTTTTTATACGAGTGCGGATATGCCACTTGTTTGTTGACGTCATTAATCATGTTGTCGGTTTTTCTTCTCTTAAACCACATAACAACTCTCCTATACCCCCACCTTGTTTTTCCCTGAAGGAAAAGCGGATCCATTTTTATTTTACATTCTAATGGTAATAATTCTTAAGATCAAATGATTTTTAATTGCTCACTTTTCTAAAATAAAAAAAATGTGTACAACACTACAAAAAAAACAGATGAAGGGGAGGGCTAAGGATGGCCTATCCCGGCCTATTTTAACTGGCTTTAAAAAACGCATTCGTTCAACGTCGTTCTTTTGCACGTTGCTCGTAATTTTTTTGTTTTCGGCTGGTTGCCGAAAAAACGAACTGCATGCTTTATTGAATGGCTACGAACGAACCAATCTGGTTGCCGATACCGCTGGGTACGGCGCGGCCATCATAGACCCCAACCTGGTCAATGCATGGGGAATAGCTGTCGTGCCTTCTGGCCCAATCTGGATTTCCGCCAACCATACGGGCCTTAGCACGATTTACGACAAGAACGGGGTTACGCTAAGGCCACCAGTAACCATCCCTTTGCCCGGAGCTTCGAGCGGCGGATCGCCCACAGGCGTCGTATTTAATAGCACATCGGATTTTGTTTTTATGTCAGGTAAGCTGAGCCATGTCGCAAAATTTATTTTTGCTACAGAAGATGGGACAATTGCTGCCTGGGCGTCTGGAAACGCCGCCATCATCGTAGCAGACAGGTCTACATTTAACGCAGTCTATAAAGGGATCGCTATGGCCCAGGATGGCGCAGAAAATTTTCTGTACGTTACTAACTTCCATGATGCCAAAATTGAAGTGTTCGATAAGGATTTTGCGATGGTCTCAGGTAAATCATTTAGTGATCCCGGGATCCCTGCAGGTTTCGCTCCTTTCAATATCCGGAATATTGGAGGGTGGCTGTATGTAACTTATGCAAAACAGAAACCAGACCACCACGACGATCTGGCTGGCCCGGGTAATGGGTATGTGACTATTTTTAAACCGGATGGCACCATGGTAAAACGGTTTGCATCGAAAGGGCCACTTAATTCGCCATGGGGTATAGTACAAGCCAAAGCAGGATTTTGCGATGAGTCAGAAAATATTTTCCTGATCGGGAATTTTGGCAACGGCCGGATCAACGTTTATGATCAAGAGGGAGAATTTATCGGTCCATTGAAAGATGACGGGCATCCTATTGAGATAGAAGGGCTCTGGGCACTAGAAAATGATGTCCCGACAGCTAGCCCGGACCAGTTGTTTTTTACCGCCGGGCCGGCCGAAGAGTCGCACGGGATCTTTGGCTATTTGAAAAAAAGGCGACATTAAGCCATCCTTACAGAAATCGAAAGGGCTTCGTATCATCAT
>DATMMJ010000289.1:0-7411 GCA_035569795.1 Puia sp.
GCTGAGTGTTTTCCTGGTATTGCTTTTTTCGGGACTAATAAATTCAGGGGTTTGTCAAACACTAACCTTTCATAACCAGGTTTTTAAGCTCGATACCTTATATCCCCAATCAGGAATCAATGGTTTGAGCTTTCCCTGGGAAGTGACTTATGGACCTGATGATTCCTTATGGGTCACAGAAGCACATGGTTACCGGATCTGGAAAATCCACCCGGGCGACAAAGGAAGCCGGCTGGTAGCGGATCTGAACAGCCTGAAAAACTTCGATTATTATAGGCCAAAAATTGGAGGAACCAGCGTAATAGCACCGCAAGGCGGCCTGGAAGGCCTCGCGATTCACCCCCTGTTTGCGAGCGGCAAGCCCTATATATATGTAGTGCTGGTCTACTATCTCAACGCTATTGCCGGCGAACCCAATATAGTTTCAGACAGCGGTACACAAAGTACCAATAACAACCTTTGCGACGGCTCCTCAAATAACGGACATCCATGCTTTTATAAATCCAAAGTGCTTCGCTACACCTATGACTTTGCAACAGGCACAATTGGATCGATGAAAGTCATCTTAGATGGGCTTGATGGAAGCAACGACCACAACTCAGGGCGTTTAAAAATTAGTCCGCCAGGCGCTGAAGGGGATGGCAATAATTATTTGTATTACACTATTGGAGATATGGGTGCAGGCCAATTTAACAATACTTCCAGGATAAATAATGCGCAGGATAAGGATATTTATGAAGGAAAGGTCTTGCGATTGAATACGGAAAGCGATGGAGATCCGCCGAACGGGGCTGATCCTTATAATGCCTGGATACCAAACAGTAACCCCTTCACAAACTCTTCGACGGGATATCGTACGGCTGTTTTTTCCTATGGACATCGCAACAGCCAGGGCCTGGTTTGGGCAAATGTGAATAGCAACTGGATTTTATATAATTCTGAGCACGGCGATAAATCGGACGATGAAGTGAACCTGATCGAAGCCGGCAAGAACTATGGCTGGCCAAAGGTGGCAGGTATGTGCGATGACAATTACAACGATACAGACGCAAATCCGAACAACGATTTTCTCGCTAGTAAGCTTGTGCATAACGAACATGATTTTTGTGCTTCTTATAATGTCACCGAACCGATATTTTCGTTTTTTAATGTAGCTGGGGTGGATGTGCCCTCCAGTGGCGCAAGCAATTTCACCTGGCCAACGATAGCACCTTCCAGTATTGACTATTATGATAAATCGTACATACCCGGATGGAATAATTCATTGCTTGTTTCCTCCCTCAAGCTTGGCATGTACCGGTTGAAATTGAAACCAGACGGTAGCGGCATCGACAGTACGAGTACTCCACAAATTATCGACACCATACCGTACCTGCATGGCTACCGGATCCGCGATATAGCCATTGCGCCAACAGGTGACACCCTGTTTTTTGCGATTGACAGTACAGGCTCCACCTCTGGACCAACAGGAGGTTTCAGTGGCGCCAACACTGCCGTTACCCATGCCGGTTTTATTTTGCGTATGGTATACCTGCGTTCGTTGGCCCTGGATGACTTCAAGCCTCTGGTCCCTACTGAAAGCACCCAAACGTCCGTTCTTGTGTATCCAAACCCAGCTTCCCGGTATTTACGCGTACTCAGCATGCATGGTGCGCACAAACCGTTGCTTGCAGAAATCTTTGATATGTCAGGGAAAATGGTACTACAACATACCTCGCAGGAGGATAGTTTTACGATTGATATCAGCAATTTATTACCTGGAGTCTATGTTCTTAAATTGTACAATGGTTATGAGATAAATATCAGCACTAAAAAGATAATAGTGCGGTAACGATGCCACATTTTTTCTAGTCCTTGGGTAAACCCTTTGCACAGGTGAGTTAACTATCCGTAATGAACTCCTGACTCCATCGTATCTTGCGTTTTCAATAACGGTCTCCAGCCTTTGCACAATGGCTACTACAACAATGCGTATCACCTCCTCAGAATATATCACGAGCAGCCCGGATTATCTGCATTGTCCAAAACCAGATAAACCTGAATATGCTTTTATCGGTCGTAGCAATGTGGGAAAATCTTCCTTGATAAACATGCTTTGTAATAATGAGAAATTGGCAAAAACTTCCGGCACTCCGGGGAAAACACGACTCATTAACCATTTTCTCATCAACAAGGAATGGTATGTTGTTGATTTGCCGGGTTTTGGTTTTGCTAAAGTATCGCAATCCGAGCGCAAACAATGGGGAGTGATGATTGAAAATTACTTACGTAAGCGGGAGACACTCATGAATGTTTTTATACTGATTGACAGCAGGCACACGCCACAAAAAATCGATTTGGATTTCGTGAACCAGTTGGGCAATTGGGAAATTCCTTTCTGCATAGTGTTCACAAAATCAGACAAAGAGAATCAGCGCACCGTGAGTGCCAACGTGAAATCTTTTTTGAATGAAATGAGAAAGAGTTGGCAATTTCTTCCCGAGCATGTCATTACCAGCACTATTAAAAAAACCGGGCGCGAAAAATTGTTACAGCTCATAGCAGGGATGAATTCTGAGTTTGGAGGGAGTACTTAGCAGTTGAGTGCATCATTGGCTGGCTTTGATTTCAACTGATTGGCTTGGAACCTGAATATATGCACTACTTTCTCCCTCGCGTGATTATCCCCCTGCGGCGCTTCACTCCCAAACTCTTCTCAGTTCACTGCTTTATTGGCACAACTGCTGCTGGCAAAGGCTTCAGGTTTGGCTTTGAATGCAAAGCCCATCCCTAGGATATAGCCCATCGCTTCTTTTAATGCGTCGTTGCTTTTGAAGTGGGGGTTTGTGTTGATGTCCGCATGCACTTCCATATCCACATCATATTTACTGAAAAGATTACAAAGTTCATATGCTATCTCAATACTTTTAGCCACTTCCACGAGCATGCGCTCTTTGATACTGTATTTTGTTTTTGTCTTTTCATTATGAATGAACATGAACCCACCGTGGCCTTCGCGCAAAAAAACAATTACCGTTGCAAATTCGGTCTCGACGCCTTTTACCTGAGAGTCTGTACCGATGCAAACTTTCAGATGAAAGCCTTTTTCTGTTTCGCGGCGTATGGCCTGTTCCACTGCATCCATGATGGGCAATTCCACCGGGTCCCCATTAAATTTTCTCCATAACATAAAATTGGTTTCCCGAATTTACCGAAAAACCCATTAACAGCAAAATAGTGTGTGCATTATCGTTGTATTAATTGTTCATGGTAGAGAAGATTTTGCTTCTGTTTGAACAAGTTTAACAACATGGGGCACGGATTAGAAAACGGGCTGAGAGGTAGCATCACTCCTATTTACGAGTACGCAATAACGTTATACCATCCTGAGGTATGGATATATCCCGACTTCAGCAGACAAACATGCTGCTGCTGTTGTCTTTTTGAAGCGTGTGCAAATGCAACAGACGGAAAAATAAAGGAGGCAATTTTTTTCAACTGTCCCGGTAAATCCTTTAGCGCAGGGTGCGGAAGTAGTTGGGGTATTCATTTGAATTACTTAGTTCTTTTAAGGGTACGATCAGCAATTAGGAGTAGAAAAAACCTTCTACATTTTAAACGAAAACCCGGTACCCATATTGTATCAAAACTGCTTTGTACTGAGTAAAACAAGGGTGCATGCTTCTAATGGCTTGATGCCATTGGCTTTGGCAAGATCAAATAATTCTTCATTTTCTGCACCGGGGTTAAAAATGATTCTAGCCGGATGCAAGGAAAGTATATAATCGTAGTATTGTTTTTGATTCCCGGGGTTTAAATATAGCGTGACCGTATCAATATTTTTAAATGGTTTCTTATCGGTTCCCACTTCCACATCTCCAATTAAAGTTCTCTTTCTTCCGATGGCAACCACATCATGTCCATTCCTGCGCAGTTTGTTCACTGCGAGATAGCTGTATCTCTCAGGGTTGTCAGATGCACCAAGCACCAGTGTTTTCTTGTTACCAGTTTCCATACCTGCAAGAATAGTTAATTGCTTCTAATACGCTCCTTTTTTGCAAGATCATTTTGAAAACGATCATTTGGCTTTTGCGTGACGTGACTTTTCTCCCCCCCGTCCAAAAAATGGCGCTCCATGTCACCGGGTAGGCCTTTCCATCTTGATGGTTTCTGCTTTACAGAGTCGAATTAACCCACCGTCTAATACTCAAAAAGAAAAGCAGCGGTCTTTTTAAAGTTTTGCGGTCTCGGTCTGGTTGTCGAACGCAGGAAAAAATGGTCCATATCAACAAAGTTTTGGCTCTAACCAAACACAAAGATAAGTCAAAGAAAAAAAGCAGGTTGGAATGCACAAACCCCTCACTCAGCAATGGGAAATAGACATTTTAATCTACCGGAAAATTCCGCATTATCAATTGTTCCATCTCTTACTGCTTTGGGCATTCCAATCGTTTATCTGTCTTGGGTTTTGTCGTTCCCCCTGGATGAATAACAACAGCAATGTATCCTCCGCCATTTTGCATTTTGTTTTTAGAAAAAACATTTGCCCAATTATGGAAGCCCACGATTAGCGGGCCTGCCTTGAATGCGCCGCCCACCCAAAACTCACGGTCGCCATTGTATAGTACAGGCAGGTACACTCCCCATCTTTTCGTTTCCCACCTTGGTGTGCAAGTGAGCAGCGTTAGTTCCCGCGAGTATAACGCGTCAGAACCGCTGAGTGATTTGCCCAGATTTATCGAGAGCTCTGCGTTCATATAAAAATCATTGCCCAAGTTCCTGTCCATATTCACTACCAATCGGGTTGGGTTTTGCACTTTGAATTTGCCCGCAGTTTGGGAAAACCCAAGCACAACGGAAGCAATGCTGTCATTTAATTTGCTGAGACTACTTACCGAAGTAAATTTCGGGTCGAGTATGGAATCTGTTATACTTACTGCCGGCCCTGTGAACGAGCGGCTTTGGTTGCCGTATCGATATTGGTTGTGGCCAAGATCCAGAACAGACACTCCAATCTTCCAATCGTAGTCATAATAGTCCTCGTCATCAAAATAGGCTTTTACTCCCTGGGGCTTGATCAGATATTCAAAACCCAGATCAACGGAAACCCCCCCGCGTGTGTTGTTTACAAAATCCATTATATTCTGCGAGGTTGATTTAGTGTTTTGCCATTCGTCATAATTATAAGAATAGCCATACCTGGCGCTTAGGCTCTTTAAAGTATACATTGGACGAGTGCCATTGGGCGTGAAGGGAAAAGCTCCGTTTTGCAATTGAACAAAAGCGCCGGAAATACCCCGCATAGCCTTTAGGGTTATACCCGCGTTGAACCGTTGGAGGTTATCATCCCAAATGGTCTGGCCATAGGTAGCAAAAGCTTCGAGCCAACTGCTGTGACTGAAATCTGCATGATAGACACTATTGTCAGGATTCAGATTCAGGAACTGGGTTATATTGTGGAGCGTATCAATGAACTGATAAGGGCCTGTTTTTAAGCTGCCGTAGCCGCGCACGTTTAGTCCAAATGCAATGACCCGCCTCGGGTTTAGTGCGATGCGGGTATTCAGCAGATTGATATTGAAATTTAGATCGGCAAATCTTGCATAGTTGCCGCTATTTGCCTGCGTATTTGTATTTTTTGTAGAAGATAACAAGGAATAATCATTTATCGTATACGCATTGGTCGCGCTTTTCAATTGTATTGCAAAGAGGGTCACATCCCAGGGATACAGCGTATTGACGATAGCAGATGGATTGTTCGAAACACCGAGGCTGCCGGCAAACGAAGAACCCTGGACTCCATGATAATTTTGACCTTTAATTTGTATTGTGGAGATGATAAATAAGAAGACCAGGGGGAAATACTTCATTTTATTTTCAGTATGGGGTGCCGTGGGTTTGGCGGATCAAATAGGAAACAATTTTAGGGAACGGCTTAACAAAACGGATCAAAAAATCAGAAAGCTGCTCGCTTCCAAAAAAACGCTGGATGAACCTGCCTGCAAGCAATCTCTTGCCGAAGCATTGATTCCATGCATCTGTATAATCCTGCTCCATTTCATGGCGGGTGATAACGTCTTTCAAAAAATAATCAATATGCTTAAAAGCTATTTTGCTGCCGTGGAGTGCCATGCTCATACCGTTGCCGCAAAGCGGCGTGATCATGCCTGCGGAATCGCCAATCATCAAAACATGATTTTCTATTTTCGATTTCTTTTCGAAACTGATTTGTGAAATAATGACTGGCTGCTCAAACAAAAATTGGGATGTTGAAAATATCTTTTCAAGAAAAGGGTTCTTTTGCAAAATATTTTTTTCCATTGCTTGTACCGAGTTATTGTTCGCGCGTAGATTCTCTGCAGTGGTTAAATAACAAAGGCAGTAATTGTTTTCTTCAATTTGTGAGATGCCGCAGTATCCGTTTTTAAAATTGTGCAGCGCAATCGCGTTTGAAGGGAATTCGGTCTTGATGTGATATTTAACGCCAATATAATTATTTAATTTAGTGTTTTTTTTCTGGATAAAATTTCGTTTCCATTTCACGTCCATGTTGCTTCGCTTGCCAAAACTCCCGCAAACCATTTTTGCAGTACAATCAAAACTTGCAGTTTGCATATTGAATTGGGAATGCTTAAAAATAACATCCAGCACTTTATTTTTTTCAAACACACTCACTCCGGCGATCCTGGCAAGAGATGCCAGTGCCGAGTCTATTTTGTAGCGGCTGATGCCAAAGCCGCCCAAAGGCAAATTGCATTCAATATAATTACCGTTTGGAGCCGATACCAGCAAATGCTTTATTAAAGGCAAATGCCAATCGCTTAAAGGCAGGCCAAGTTCTTCTAGAAAATTCCAGTTCTCAAAGCTGACATATTCACCACATACCTTATGGAATGGATATTCCTCTTTTTCAAAAACAGCAACCGAGTAGCCTGCTTTTGCCAGCTGGATGGACAAGGAAAGACCGGCAAGGCCTCCTCCGATAATGGCAACATCATATCTATTCTGATCAGCCAAGATTCATTTTTTTGTTTTCAAAAATTATAAGCCATCGGAAGGCCCACTTCCAGTGCAACTCGTAATGATCAATACCAGCCATTTGTAACAACTGTTTCCATTCGTTTTTTTTAAACCCTCTAAGCACTGACAGTGGAGCATCATTTTTTACCAGATAGGAGTTCGAAAAAATTCTTGTTATCCATTTAATGGAATAGTATGCCACCGGATATCGATGCAGGTCGTTAACAAAAAAGCCAACGGTTGCATTGGATTTCATCCACTGCAGCATACCTATCAATTCTTCATTAGTGAAATGATGACAGAATAACGACGAAAAAATAATGCCTGGTTTTTGGCTTCCAAAGTCTGCCGAGCGGTAATCTGATGTCAAAAATGCAACATTTGGATTTTTTGATTTAGCAGTTGCTACTTT
>DATMMJ010000290.1:0-5816 GCA_035569795.1 Puia sp.
CTTACCTACGATCAAAATTTTGGCAAACATAATATCAATGCAGTTGCGGGGTATGAGCAGATCAGTTCAACATACAATAATATCAATGCTTATCAAAGTGCTGTCGGGTTGCCGGGATATTCATTTGTACAAACTTCTTCATCGAGCATCAGCGTAAACGGAAAATACGACCCTAATGGTCTGATAAAATCCCAGTTTGGCAGGCTTAATTATGACTATGATAAAAGGTACTATGTGTCCGGATCGATCAGGCAGGATGCGAATTTCATAGTTTTTGGACCAAACAAACAAAGGGGCACTTTCGGAGCTGTTTCAGCAGGATGGAATATAAGTGATGAATCATTTTTCAGGTCTGTATCTACTGCCCTTAATTTGCTCAAACTGAGAGGTAGTTACGGAACGCTTGGCAACAGCAATATACCACCATACGCATATCTAGCTACCTACAGCCAGTTCAATGGAACAAGCGGCATTGCAAACGGAGGCCAGAATTTTGCTCCTGGCGCGCCATTGCTTATTGCAAATTCAATTAATGCAGTTCCTAATCCGAATCTGCATTGGGAAACCGTTTATGAAACCAACATTGGCTTAGATGGTGAAGCGTTTAAAAGCAGGTTATATTTCACCGTGGAATGGTATAACAGAACTACAAAAAATATGTTATATGCTCTCCCATTACCTCAAAGCTCTGGTTTCACTGCTCCTTATTTTGTTAATATCGGGGAGGTGGCAAGCAAAGGCGTTGATGTGCTATTGGGATATAGAGACAAACTAGGAAAACTTGGATATGATATCAGTGTCACGGCCGGTTTCAATAAAAACGAGGTAACTAATCTCGATGGCATTACCAACGATGCGTTATATGATGGCCGCAATTATTTTACAAACCTCGATCAGAGCGGCTTCAATATGATGGGCACAGCACCCTTGACGATTACAAAAGCAGGTCTCCCATTTGGTTCATTTTATGGTTACAAAGTTTTGGGCACATTTAAAACAGATGCAGACGCCGCAGGGCAAAAAGTTAATGGTAAAGTGGCACATGCCGGTGACCTGATTTTTTTTGACAAGACCAAAGACGGAATAATTAATGCAGACGACAGAGAAGTAATCGGCAATCCTAATCCTAAATTGGTATATGGAATAAATATTCGATTGAACTATCAGGGATTTGACGTGGCTATGCTTTTCAATGGAGTTTCAGGTGTTAGTATTTTTAACGGTGTAAAAGCATATGAAATGTACCCGTTCGCCGATGGGAACACCACAAGCAAAATATTTAATGATTCTTATTTTGGTAGCAACGGCCTTACATCGCAGCCGCGTCTGTTAGCGCCGGATAAGTCATTAGATCCAAATGGCAATTATACTTCAGTGAACAGTTATTTTGTTGAAAATGGCAGCTATCTGAAATTAAAGAACCTGCAGATTGGGTACACATTTTCAAATCGCTTATTGGAAACGATCAGCGTGAAAAGCGCAAGGCTTTTTTTAATGGCTAATAACCTGTTCACGATCACAAAATATACAGGCCTTGATCCCGAACTTGGGAGTTCCTATTCAGCTCAATCTGCAGCAGGCTTCGTAGGTACATCCGTTGGCGTAACAACTAGGGGCGTCGATGCAGTTCAGCAATATCCGCAAACACGCATTTATTCTATTGGCCTAGATATTAATTTTTAACACTTTTAAACTTTGTAAAATGTTTAAACAAATATTTTTCCTATTGGTAGTCGTGACAACGATGTCTGACTGCAAAAAAGATCCTTCGCTTGTCAGTCCAACCGATCAATATTCTACCAGCAATTATCCTGCAACGCTGGATGATTTAAATAGTGTTCTCACTCCATGTTATTCAAACCTGAGAGACCAGTTTTTATTCGGTTTCGACTACTTAACTAAAATGATGGCCAATTGCACGCACGCCTCCAACTCCAATTACACTGATCCCAATTGGGCCGGCTATATATCAATTAATACTATTACACCAACAAATGGATTTGTCTCCGGCGTGTGGCAGGCTCTGTTTACAGGAGTCAAGAATTGTAATGCTGCACTGGCTGGAGCAGATTTATATACTGCCAAATACGCTAAGCAGACAGATAAACAATCAGTGGATTTTGTGCGCGGTCAAGCTTATTTTCTACGTGCTTATTATTATTTTCAATTAGAAAATTTGTATGGCGAAGATTACGTGCCCAATGCTGGCGCAACGGATACACTAGGAGTCCCCATTTTTGCCGGCTTGCCTTCCTCTTTAGCAGTAACGCAACAGCCCCGCAGTTCGATAAAAGCAGTATGGAGTTTAATTGAAAGCGACCTGCAACAATCTGCTAAATTACTAAAGGGTCAAGTCTGGACAGGCAATGATGTGGGAAGGGCAACAGAATGGTCGGCAAAGGCGCTTCTGGGCAAGGCATATGTGTTTACAAAAGACTGGGCCAATGCTAAAACAACGCTCCAGGACGTAGTGAACAACAGCGGAAGAATTTTAATGACTTATGCAACTTACCGTGATGCGTTTATTGGCATTACTGCTAATGAATTCAATTCTGAGTCAATATTCGAACTGAATGTAGATGAGGATTCGAAAGGCGGATATGGCGTTTATAGCGGCGCGGCGAATGCCACAACTATTAACGGGCTTATATGGCCGCCTTGGGCGCTGGGTTATGATGGAACCGAGCCTTCTGCTAATCCTTTAGGCTATGGCAATGAAGCCATACACGATCAGAATGTGCTGCGTTTTGGTTTTAACCTCGGGACATATCAATTAGTAAATAATCCAAATTTCGATAACAGCAAACCTGCAAGTTATACCAATCCAAAAATGGTAATGGATCTGACCTACAAGCAAAAATCAATTGCTGCAAGATCCAATGGCACTGTTGACCCGCGTATCTACGTCAATATGCTGCAACCCTGGGTCGACTCAGTTAAATTTGATGGAGTTAATTGGTTCCCTGTATCAAGGCCAAATTATATTTTTGGGGATGCAAATCCTGGTAATGAATATGGATGGAGTTTTAGAAAGTATGCACCCATCTTTAACAACATCAATAATACCGGCCCTGCAGAAGGAAACAATATTTACATTTTGCGGCTCGCTGATGTTTATTTATTATACGCGGAGGCAGCGCTTCAAACAAGTGATAATGCGACCGCTCTGGAATACATAAACAAAGTAAAACGAAGAGCATACGGTTATCCCGTTGATCTGCCATCTCCTGTAGATTATGCTAGCCTCACAGCGTCAACGAGCGCAAGTTTTGCTAATGATCCTGTGCTGGGATCCAATCCATTATATTACGAGCGCTGGGCTGAATTATTCAATGAAGGCAGTTGGTGGTTTGATATGTGCCGCTGGCATCTCGGTCAATCTGAAGCAGCATTTTATCTTACTGCCAGAACGATATCACCAAATAATTTTGTATGGGATGATAAATCTTACGCTTGGCCCATCCCGCTAACAGAAATCAATTCAAACCCAAAAATAGCTTCTCAACAAAATCCCGGCTATTGATATAGAAAAACCAATTATTGTAAATCAGTGCAAGGTTCTGAGTTTTGGAAGGTTATATGTTACCATTCGTCTTTAATGAAAACCATATTTCTATATATCAGTGCATGTTTTCTGTCTATGGCATGTTTATGGGGATCGCAAATAGCAACAAATGCTTCAACAAATACCGCTGTGGTTGTTTACGCTCCGGTTGAGGTAAATAAATCCGTCAATAAAAAAGTGTTTGTTCATTTTATGCCCTGGTTTGAATCAAACCAGACCAATCAACCGACAGGAGCGTGGGGTCACCACTGGACCATGGCAAATCAAAATCCGGATATTGTCAATGTGGATGGCCGCCGGCAGATAGCTTCCAATTATTATCCGCTGATCGGTCCGTATGCATCCTCTGATACCAATGTAATAGATTACCAGTTATTGCTAATGAAATTGAGTGGGATTGATGGCGTGTTCATTGACTGGCCTGGCACAACCATTTTATACGATTATCCTAAAAATGCAGCCAATGCAGAAAAAATTATATCACGGCTTAAAAATGTCGGGCTGAATTATGCAATGGTCTATGAAGACCAGAATATTAATATTGCTTATCACCGTGGTGTTATTAATGATAAATTAGCGGCAGCGCAAAACGACATGCTATATCTGCAAGCAAATCATTTTGCAAAAACTAATTACGAAAAAATTGCTGGCAAACCACTGCTCCTGGTTTTCGGTCCACAAACTTTTACAAGTGAAACAGATTGGGTCAATATTTTTTCTGTTACCTCAACGAAACCCTCATTTTTCACTTTGTGGAGCCAATCAGCAGGTGCTGGAAACACTGCCGCCGGTGAGTTTGCATGGATCAACAGGGATAACCTGACAAGCTTAAATAATTTTTATGGCAAAAATTATGCAGGGATGAAGATTGCTTCAGCATATCCGGGCTTCCATACATTTTATGCCAAAGGCGGATGGAGCGGGCCTACCTGGGTTATTGATGCAAATCGTACGAGTAATTTTCAGACAACACTTAAGCTTGCTATGCAGAGCAACGCGGATCATGTGCAACTGCTCACGTGGAACGATTACGGTGAAGGAACTATGCTTGAACCTACTGTTGAGTTTCAATACGATCTGTTAACCTGCCTTCAGCAAGAATTAGGCGTGGGCTTTGGCCAGCCAGATTTAGCATTAGTAAGCCGGCTATATAACTCCAGAATAAAATATGCAAATAATCTCAGAGTACAAGCACAATTAAACCAAGTTTATTATTATCTTGTTTCTCTTCAAATCAAAAAGGCTATGGATTTATTGAGCCATATCAACTAAATGAACTAGTTTCTAAAATTATTTTATACTGTATGCTACGAAAGAAAATTTCAAACTGCTTGTTGTTTTCGCTCCTATTGGTTAATGCAGTGGCCCAGCAGAGCAACGGCATAGAAATGGGAAAGATGGAACTTTCTTTTGAACTGGACAAGGATGGCAGTCTGCTATACGAAGTGCATTTTAACCATAAACCTGTAATTCTACCATCCCACCTTGGGTTTGAGTTTAAAGATGCAACTGATTTTTATTCCGGTTTTCAGATTACAGGAATAGAAAAAAGGTCTTTTGATGAAACATGGCAACCTGTTTGGGGGGAAACAAAAAATATACGCAATCACTACAATCAGGTGATTGTTCATTTGCAGAAAATAAAACCTCCGCACCGGTTGCTCGATATAGTATTTCGCGTATTTGAAGACGGCGTTGGTTTCCGGTACGAATTTCCCAAACAGGCAGATCTAAAATATTTTACTGTATCTGATGAGCTGACGCAATTTCATCTTGCAGGCGACCATAAAACTTTTTGGATACCGGGCGATTACGATACCAACGAGTACCCTTACACGATATCCAAACTCAGTGAAATAAATAATAAGGAAATGGTTGAGAAATCTACCGCAATTGCAGTTCGTGTTGCACCGGATGAATATTCGGTGCAAACGCCTTTGATGATGAAGACCAGCGATAGTTTGTACATCAATATTCATGAGGCAGCACTGGTAAATTATCCCGCCATGCAATTACATGTTGACAAAAACGCGTTTACCTTATCCTCAGAACTTGTTCCTGATGCGGTAGGTAATAAAGCATATATACACGCACCATTTTTAACGCCTTGGAGGACAATCATTGTGAGCGACAAAGCAACAGGCATTCTCAGCTCAAAAATGATTTTGAACTTAAACGAACCATCTAAGATTGCAAATACTTCGTGGATAAAACCGATGAAATTTGTCGGTGTTTGGTGGGAAATGCAAAC
>DATMMJ010000291.1:0-2740 GCA_035569795.1 Puia sp.
GCAAGGCTTGAAGCCAGGTTGATGGCTGAGGTAGTTTTGCCAACTCCACCCTTTTGATTTGCAACTCCAATTGTTCTTGCCATATTATAGATTTCAAAAAACAGTTTTCAGTTTCCGGTTCCGGGGTAAAGTTTCCGGTTCTTATTATTAGGTTGCAATTAATCTTTACTTTTTTATGTTCCCGGCTTTCGGGCTTTTTGCTACTTCTTTGCATTGGGGTATCTCAACCGGGACACTTTGTTTGAAATTTTGATTGATCCCGAAACCCTCATGACCTCAAAGGTCCATTGCTTAACCTCACCGCTATTCCGGTAAAATTCTCTCCAATCATCAAAACTGCAAAATTTAGTTTTGCCCAATATTATCAACAAAAATCAGAATTGGCAAAAATACGCCTTCGTTATACATTGTGGAACATTCGGGATGCATCAGAGTTATGGAAAAAAAGGAAATGTACACAATTATCTCCGGTACCAACAGGAATGACAGCAACACCATAAAAGTAGCGCAGTATTACCAGCAACTGTTAATGAAAAAGGGCATTGAGGCGAATCTGGTCTCCCTGGTTGGGCTTAATGTGCTTGAGCGCAACCCTGCTTTCACAAAAATTGAAATGGAAGAATTGATCCCCGCTTCGAAACTTATTTTTATTACGCCGGAATACAATGGAAGTTTTCCGGGTGTGCTCAAAGCGATGTTCGACATCTCAGATACAAAAAAAGCTTGGTGGGGCAAAAAAGCATTACTAACTGGCGTTTCCACTGGAAGGGCAGGCAACCTGCGTGGAATGGAAGATCTTACTGGCATTTTGCATTTTCTGGGTGTTGTGGTTCATCCAAATAAATTGCCGATTTCCGTGATTGATAAGCTGAAAGACCAAGATGGGAACTTAAACGATGCCGCGACTCTTGGTATCATCAAAAAACAGTTATATGAATTTATTGAATTTTAAAAACATCTTATGAGAAGTTCATCCTTCATCTGGATTGTTCTGTGCATTATGGTGTTGCTTGACTTTTATGTGTTCCAGGCAGTAAAAGTAGTTGCGCAAGGTGCTTCGCCAAAAGTAAAAACCTTGGTTTATTACTTTTACTGGAGCGTTTCTGTGGCAGCACTGGTCACGCTTGCGTTAATGCCAATTACAAATTTCGAAAACTGGCCCCGTGTCTTAAGGAATTATATACTGGCAACGATCCTGGGACTGCTGTTTGCAAAACTGCTGGCCACTATATTTTTTCTTGTTGACGACATCCGGCGCCTAATGCAATGGGCAAGCGGCAAACTATTTTTTCGAAACACAGAAGCAGAAAACATGGGTAGTGAAGGCATTTCGCGTTCCGTGTTTTTAAGTTGGGTTGGTTTGGGCGTCGGGGGTGGTTTGTTTTCCGCGCTGGTTTATGGCTTTAGCAATAAATATAATTATCAAGTCCGCCGCCTGCAATTGTCGTTCGATAATCTTCCCCCATCCTTCAAAGGACTGAAGATTGTGCAGATTTCTGATATCCATTCGGGATCCTTTAATAATAAAAATGCAGTGCGCAAAGGAGTGGACAAAATACTCAAAGAAAAGGCAGATATTATTTTGTTTACAGGCGATCTGGTAAACGACCGCGCTTCGGAAATGCATGATTATATGGATGTATTTAACCGCCTGAAAGCACCTATGGGCGTGTATTCCACGTTAGGCAATCATGACTATGGTGATTATTATTATGGCACACATCCCAGTGGCGAAAAAGCAATCGAGAAGGAAAAAAACCTGCAGCGGGTTAAAGCGTTGCATGCTGAATTGGGATGGAAATTATTGCTAGACGAAAATGTTCTTCTTTACAAAGGCGGGGAACATATAGCGCTTATCGGCGTGCAGAATATCAGTGGAAGAAGAGGCTTCCAAACTTATGGCAGCCTCCCAAAAGCATACACAGGAGCCGAGCAAGCACCATTTAAAATTTTAATGAGTCATGACCCCAGCCACTGGGATGTTGAAGTGGTTCCAAAATACCCTGAAATTGATCTGGCTCTTGCGGGCCACACCCATGGCATGCAGTTTGGAGTGGAGTTGCCGGGTTTTAAATGGAGCCCAGTTCAATATATTTATAAGGAATGGGCCGGATTATATGAGCACGGCAAACAGAAACTATATGTAAATCGTGGCTATGGATTCATAGGCTACCCGGGGAGAGTAGGCATATTACCTGAAATCACAGTGATTGAACTGGTTTGATTAAACATCATTGTTTTTTATCAGTCCATACTTGCTGGTTGTTAGCATTGTTTGTTTTAAGTTTTGCTTAACATCAAAGAACTATTTTCACAAGTGGTAATGATAAACGGAAATTTTAATTCTCTACCACTAAACCTTCAACATCATTTAACTATTCATTAAGGCAATTTAACACCCAGGAATTGCGTTAAAAAAAATGTTGAAATATTTTTGAACCATTAAAACAGTAACGACATGAAAGCAAAATTAATCTTCTTATCTGTAGCATTTGTAACCATCGTAGTTGCAGGCGCTAATGCACAAGGGTTTCAATTAGGCATAAAAGGCGGAGCAAATATTTATCAAGTTGATGGAAGATCCTTCGATCAGGCATTCAAATATGGTTACAGTGTTGGTGGGTTTGCTGAGATTAATTTTACCAAACATTTTGGCATTCAGCCCGAGCTATTGTGGAGCGAATATCAAACAAGAACTGGAGATCAATTTAGTCAGGTATATTCAAATTTAAGTACCAAT
>DATMMJ010000292.1:0-3664 GCA_035569795.1 Puia sp.
CTTATTCAAATACCCTGGATGGAACTATAGAAGGAATTGAGCTGAAAGATAAGACCGGCAGGGCTTTCATGCTCTGCGTACAATGGCATCCTGAAAGACTGGAAGGCAAAGAAGAGAGCCCGTTTTCAAAAAATATAAAAGAAAGATTTTTGAAAGAAGTAAGAAAAACAACGATGGAAAAATTATCGGTGATAAATCCGGCCACAGAACAACTGGTTGCTACACTTAATAAGGACACCCAAGAGAGCATTAATGAAAAACTTAAGTTGCTTAAAAAAACGCAGCCGGCATGGGCTGGTCTTGCATTGCATGAACGCATTGGATGCATTGATAGATTTTATAATTTGTTGGTCAAACATAAAGACGAGCTTGCAAGAACATTGACAAGCGAAATGGGCAAGCCATTGCAGCAGTCTTATAATGAATTGAAAGGTGCAGCAAGCAGGATAAAATTTTTTGTTGATAATGCAGAAAAATGGCTGAGACAAGAATGGATAATAACGCAAGGGGCAACAAAAGAAAAAATAATGTATGAGCCTCTGGGGGTGATTGCCAATATCTCTGCTTGGAATTATCCCTATCTGGTCGGTATTAATGTTTTCGTTCCTGCATTGATTGGCGGCAATGCTGTTTTTTATAAGCCGTCTGAATATTCCGTACTAACTGGCATTCATATCCAAAAATTGCTGTACCAGTCTGGCGTTCATGAAAATTGTTTTGAATTGGCTATTGGCAAAGGCGATGTAGGCAACTTATTACTCGAATTGCCTTTAGATGGGTATTTCTTTACAGGCAGTTATAAGACAGGAAAATATATTGCGGAGAAAGTATCGCCTAAATTGGTTCCGTGTCAGTTGGAGCTTGGAGGCAAAGACCCATTGTATGTGATGGATGATGTGGAAGACATTGCTAAAACCGCTGCTGCAGCCCTGGAAGGGGTAGTGTATAACAACGGGCAAAGCTGTTGCGCGATAGAAAGAATTTATGTACATGAAAAAATTTATGACGCATTTGTTGCAAGTTATGTGGAACAGGCAAAAAAATTAGTAATCGGAGACCCGTTAGATGCTGCGACGGAAATTGGAGCTGTAAGCAGGAAAGAACATATTGATTTTTTGCTCCAGCAGATTGAAGATGCAAAACAAAAAGGAGCAATCGTTTTATTCGGGGGAAACAGGGTAAACAGAAAAGGAAATTTTATGGAGCCCGCTGTACTCGTGAACGTGAACCATAAAATGAGGATAATGAGGGAAGAATCATTTGGCCCGGTAGTGGGCATTCAAAAAGTAAAAAATGATGAGGAGGCTTTGTCTTTAATGCAGGATACGGAATTTGGATTGACGGCAGCGGTATATTCGAAAGACTATAAACGTGCAGAAAAAATGATGAAACAACTGAGCACAGGTACTGTTTATTGGAATTGCTGCGACCGCGTGAGTGCATCATTGCCATGGAGTGGCAGAAAACATTCAGGTATCGGGAGCACTTTGTCGTATCAGGGCATCCGCGCATTTGTGCAGCCAAAGGCATACCATATTAGAGGATAATTTTTTACTGCAGAGATCTGCAAATAAGAAAGTGTGCATCAGGAAACAGAGTTTGACATCTGCGACGGGTAGAAAAAAAACACCCTTTTCAGCCGGGCCAGCAAAACACAAAACTAGTTTCAGTTGGTTCGTAGTAGCAAAAAAAACAATCTTCAAGTAAAAGAAAGTGCACGATTGTGTAGCAATCAAAGTTTAGTGTAGATATTTTAAATATAGCTTTACATCCACTTTACGATTATGCCGACAGGAACAATCTTATTAATTGATGATGAGGAAAAGCTGAGAACGCTGCTAAAGCGTATCATCAGCCTGGAAGGATTTGTGATACATGAGGCAGCTACACTCAAAGCAGCAAACAGGATTTTAGAGAAAGAGAATATCGATGTGGTTTTGTGCGATGTAAAGCTTCCGGATGGCAATGGCGTGGAATTTACACAACATGCAAAATCAAGATTCCCTTCTGTAGAAGTTATTTTATTAACCGCGTATGGCAATATTGCAGATGGTGTGCAGGCGATAAAAAATGGCGCATTTGATTACATCATCAAAGGAGATGATAATGATAAGATCATACCCTTGTTAAACCGTGCGCTTGAAAAAGGGCAATTGCAAAAACGGATTGAGCACTTGGAAAAGCAGGTTGGCAAAAAATACAGTTTCGATAATATCCTGGGCGAATCCCCCTTGATAAAAGAAGCAGTCAGCCTTGCCAGGAAAGTGGCGCCTTCTGATGCCACAGTATTGTTGCTTGGTGAAACGGGTACTGGCAAAGAAGTATTTGCGCAGGCTATTCACAACGGAAGCAAAAGAGCCGGGAAACCTTTTCTGGCGTTGAACTGTAGTGCGTTCAGCAAAGATATTTTAGAAAGCGAGATATTTGGCCATAAAGCCGGGGCATTTACGGGGGCTAATAAAGATAAAAAAGGATTAATTGAAGAAGCAGACGGAGGCACTTTGTTCTTGGATGAGATTGGAGAGATGCATATCGAGCTTCAGTCAAAGTTATTGCGCGTGCTGGAAACAAATGAATTTATCAAGGTAGGCGATACAAAGTCAACCCGGGTGGACGTACGAATTGTTGCAGCTACCAACAGAGACTTGCAGATGGAAGTGAGTGAGGGAAGATTTCGCGAAGATCTTTTTTACCGGTTGAATGTTTTTTGTATTAGCCTGCCTTCACTCCGCCAAAGGAAAAAAGATATACCGATGCTTGCTGAATATTTTATGAAGATGTTCTCACAAAAAGCAAACCACACCATTGAGGGTATGACTAAAGAATTTCTCGAGCAACTGCAGCAGCATGAATGGAAGGGGAATATACGCGAATTAAAAAACGTGATGGAACGCGCCGTGATACTGGCAACCAGCCCCCAATTGACAGTTGATAGTTTGCCGCTCGAACTACAGACTGCAAATTATAAGCCACAAGCTTTATCAGCATTTGACATGGCAAGCGTGGAGAAATTACATATCCAGCGAGTTCTCAACCACACTAAAGGGAACAAAACCGAAGCCGCCAGGTTGCTGAACATCGGCCTCACCACGTTGTACAGGAAGATCGAAGAGTATCGCATAACCTCCTGATTGCTGCAGATTTCTTTTTTGTTTTCATTTTGGAAAAAATAAAATGGCCATTCTGTAGAAACAGAACGGCCTAACCAAATTGTGATACTAAGAAATCGCTACATCATATTTATGATTATTGTATTTCTATACTCCATACTATTTTCAAACACTATGCCTTTTTGCATTTAAATAAATAAAAGCACAGGAAATGCTTGCCAGTAACGAGTATTAAAAATTTGATAATGTCTTCATATGAAAATCAGCTAGTCATTTTCATTCCAAAATGAAAATATATTTTCATTTTGGAATTGCTTTTTCATATCGAAAACGCTTTGATATGTGAGAATATTTTTAGATTCTACTTATTTAATTCGTCTTTTTTTATATTTTAATACATCTGGCTATTTCCACTTTGATAATTTCTTTTCAAATTGAAAATATTTTGCTTCGGTTTTTTAGGATCGCTTATTTGCAAGAAATATTCTGAAACCCCTTATGGCACTGCATTGCATGAGTTCCTAAAATTTAATTTGCCCCTTCTGGTACATTTT
>DATMMJ010000293.1:0-2726 GCA_035569795.1 Puia sp.
TTAGGCATCTTTCAGAAATTAATTTAAGTGATTTGAACCTTACCGCGTTCTCGTAGTAACTTGCAAATTTGTTTTATAAAAAACTAAAAAATATGTCAGCAGAAAAAAATCTTATAGCCCTTGGACTTACGTTACCTCAAGCTCCTACTCCCAAAGGGGTTTACAAACCGGTGCTGATCGATGGAAAACATTGTTACATATCGGGCCAGGGCCCCTATCTTCCAAGCGGAGAGTTGATTACCGGGAAACTTGGAAAAGACCTGAATGAACACCAAGGCAAACTGGCTGCCGAGCAGGTTGGACTCACTATCCTTGCTACGCTCAGAGAATATCTCGGTTCACTCGATAAAATAAAAAGAGTAATTAAAGTGCTGGGGATGGTGAATGCAACAGCAGATTTTGAAAAGCATCCTTTTGTCATCAATGGCTGCAGTGAACTATTCGCGAAAGTCTGGGGAGAAGATAACGGGATTGGTGTGAGAAGCGCGGTCGGCATGGGCTCGCTGCCTAATAATATTGCTGTAGAGATAGAAGGATTGTTTGAATTACACTAAACTGAATTTTATGAGTACAGAAAAGAAACAGTGGTATTTAATTAACAATATTAAGGAGGTAGATTCACCAGCGCTGGTAATTTACCCAGAAAGAGTGAAAAAAAATATCAGTACGGCGGTAGGAATGGTGGAAGACGTGGAGTGCTTACGTCCGCATGTAAAGACAAACAAATGCAAAGAAGTTGTTGAAATGATGATCGGCGCTGGCATCACAAAGTTCAAATGCGCTACGATTGCCGAAGCTGAAATGATGGGGATCTGCCAAGCCAAAGACGTGCTTGTTGCATATCAGGTCATTGGCCCCAAATTGCAACGTTTTGTTTCAGTAATTAAAAAATATCCTTCAACAAAATTTTCCTGCTTAGTTGACAATATTGATGCTGCGAGGCAAATGGCTGCACTCTTTGCCCAAAATGAACTGATCGTTTCAGTCTACTTAGATTTGAATATTGGCCAAAACCGCACGGGCATAGAGCCGGAGTATGCAGTTGATTTATATATCCAGTGCTCAAAACTAAAAGGGATTAAACCTGTTGGCCTCCACGCCTATGATGGTCATATCCGCGATGAGGATTTTGATACCCGCAAACAAAAATGCGATGCATGTTTTGAGCGAGTCTCACAAATTAGAGATGCTATTTTAAAAAAAGGTTTTGATGAACCAATTATTGTTGCAGGTGGCTCGCCTACCTATTCTATTCATTGCAAAAGAAAAAATATTGAGTGCAGTCCCGGCACTTTTGTGTTCTGGGATAAAGGGTACACAGACCTATGCCCCGAGCAAGATTTTGTGCCCGCAGCCTTAGTAATTGCACGGATTATTTCACTGCCGGCAGCAGGAAAATTATGCATTGATCTAGGGCATAAATCGGTAGCTGCAGAGAACGAAATTACGAAACGCGTCTTTTTCCTGAATGCCCCCGAGCTAAGAGCCGTGGGTCAAAGCGAAGAGCACCTGGTTGTGGAGGTCAGCACAAACCACCCCTATAAAGTGGGCGATGTTTTGTATGGCCTGCCGGTCCACATCTGCCCGACAGTTGCACTCTACGAAAGGGGGATTACCGTGACTGACAATATTGCTGGGGGAGAATGGAAGATTATTGCAAGGGACAGAAAGATCAGTTTGTAGTCTTCAGTTTCCAGTGGGCAGTTCTAGAAGTATAAAAGCAAGTATCAAAATAATTTTGTACGAGTACAACTATACAAAACCCAATCGCAAATGTTTACTATTGACGCACATCTTGATCTCAGCATGAACGCGATGGAATGGAATCGCGACCTACGGTCACCTGCATCCGAAATCAATGAGCGCGAGAAAAGGATGACAGATAAGCCTGATCGCGGCAACGCAACGGTTTCATTGCCTGACTTAAGAAAAGGAGATATTGGGATTGTGGTTGCTACGCAGATAGCAAGATATGTTGCTCCCGCAAACCCACTACCGGGCTGGCATTCTCCTGAGCAGGCATGGGCGCAAACGCAAGGACAGCTTGCTTGGTACAAATCAATGGAGCAAGTTGGGGAGATGGTTCAGATCAATAATCTAAGCTCACTCGATAACCACTTGAAGTATTGGGAAGATGGGCATAACAAGGAGAAAAAATCAGTTGGTTATATCTTGAGTCTGGAAGGAGCAGATTCTATTATTGGAATGGAACATCTCGAACTCGCTTATCAGTATGGTCTGCGGGCCCTTGGTCCTGCGCATTATGGTCCAGGTCGTTATGCTAATGGGACTGACTCGACCGGAATAATGGATAAGCGTGGTTTGGAACTGTTAAGAAAAATGGAAGCGTTAGACATCATTTTAGATGCAACGCATTTATGCGATGATGCTTTCTGGCAGGCGCTCGAAAATTTTGGCGGACATATATGGGCAAGCCATAACAACTGCAGGGCCTTAGTCAATCATAATCGCCAGTTCACGGATGAGCAAATAAAAGCATTGATTGATAGGGATGCAGTAATTGGTGCTGCCTTGGATGCATGGATGATTGTGCCAGGGTGGGTAAGAGGTCAATCAACACCAAAAATGACGGGTTGCGATCTTGAAAAAGTGATTGATCACACGGATCATATCTGTCAGATCGCGGGCAATGCACTGCATATTGGTATAGGCTCCGACCTGGACGGGGCATTTGGGAAAGAGCAATGCCCATATGATATAGAAAA
>DATMMJ010000294.1:0-3469 GCA_035569795.1 Puia sp.
GACTTAGCGATCCCTGCTTCAAAAATTTCATCTCTAAGCTCTGGTGAATTTGTAGGATTGGTCGCTGATGAGCCGAATCGAAAAATTGAATTGAAAACATTTCACTGTTCCATTGTCAATGACCATGAAGCCCTTCTAAAAGAACAGCAAGGTTATAAACCTATACCTGTCATTCGCCAAATTACCAATGCGATGATTCAGAAGAATTATACGCAAATAAAACAAGATGTCGAGGATTTGATAAATGCTGGGATGGAAAGGATAATTAATGACCCAGCGCTTGAGAAGTTAATCTTAAGAAAATAGCGAATATAACAAATTTTCTGTCTGTTGTCGAATGGCGACAAATAGGAAGATACTTAGGAACGATTAACTTCGGACGGCAACAACATAATAGCAAAAATCCTTTGCCCATCGCGTTCAATTAGCTGTTTGCTGTTTTGTATATTTGCCAGCAAAATTCTGTCTATTTTATTAACATTTCCTTGATTATCCATTTCGCAAATACCCATGGTTTGCCAACACACGATGTTGAAGTGGAGACTCGCCTGAGAACCTAAGGATTGACCTTGCAGGCGAGCAGGAGTGCAACCACAGCAAGAAAATAAATACATCTGTTCATCCGCCTAAATTAAACGAAAATCCGTTCATCATTTATAAACGCTCGCGGAAATCCCAGGGGAATAGAAATCTCCCTCACCAGTATTATAGTTGTCGGTAATATCTTGAAACAAGCTGCCAGAACCAAATATCTGTATATGTCCATAGCTCACATAAATATATAATGACAAACGTAAGGATGTTGAATTGACCACATAAGAGGACGTGGTACCAGCAAAAAACATTGTTGGCGCATTCCCGCTATAATTTATTATAAGGCTATCATCCTGTGTAATTGTACCTGTAAAGGGCAACTGCGAATCTATTCCTATCGTCATTGTACCGGACATACCAGAATTGCTGGCGCTAGTAACATGTAAGGTGAAAGGAGCTGGACCCCAGTCACCCAACCCCGAATAAATGCCATAAGGGAAGCCGCAACAGAATGCTTGTAAATTGGTTGTAGCAGGCGGAGATATTCTCGTTATGCTAAAATCTCCCAGCGCCATTGTTCCCGGATAATTGCCAACCAACTGATATTGTGTGGTAAAGCTTAGCTGATTGCCATAAAGGGTATCGCCGCTCCCATCAGTAACATAGGTCCTGGCGTAATACGTAATGGTCTGCAGGGGGCCTGCTGAATCGAGAAGCCCTCCAATTGCGACCGTAAAGCTGCCCGTATCGTGCCCATTTACCGCAGGGGCTTGCGCAAAACTGTTTGCGATGGTCGGGTTCTGGCTTGTGCTCCAGCATACGCCCCGGGTTTTAAGGTTTCCCGCCCAGATACCGGGGATGTGCCCGCCAAGGATCGCCGAATCACCGTATACAGAATCGATTACCGTCGTGGCCCCCTCGGTAGTTGTAAAACTAATCTGATTCCCATAAATTATTGTGTCCGATGCATACGCATAAGCCCTGGCGTAATAGTTCGTGCTTGACATTAGGTTATTTAAAGTTTGCTGAAACCCCTTATCACTGTATGGGCTCTCGACCTTGTTGTCATTTATTGTAGGGCTAGGTGATGTGTTAAAGCAAACCCCTTTTTTTACATAAATATGCGTTGAATTCGGATCAGAAACAATAAATCCACCCATCACTGCAGATGAATTAGTTATCAAAGTTGGGTCAGGTTTATTCAGGGTTACCAATCTTGGAAGCACCAAAAATGCTCCATAAATATCATGACCCGAACCATCTTTTCCAGTCCAAAGTACACTAACTAAATAATTGTAATCAAACCAATAATATCCACCATCGCCATATTGCTTGCCCCAACTATTTAAAGCCTTGAAGGCCTTTATATTATCATCATATCCGCATAAGAGGACTGCGTGCCACCCATACACACCGCTGCTCTTATTGTAAACATGCCGCCCACTCCCATCGTTCGCAATGCTCACGCAGCACGGATCATTAGTCGAAAGGTTTGGATACGCCTTGAAAAGTGCCACAAGCGGGTATTTTTTTGCTAAGAATTTTTTTATCCAATTAATAATATCAGTTTGTAAAAATGGATACGCACGCGAGATTGGATAATTTAAGGCATCCTGTATGGCGGCAGGCGACGGTTGTCTGGTAGCCGAAGGAGGATCATATGGCATCCAAGCCCATCTTGAGCACCCTTTTGCCATTACAAAATCGAAAGCCCTAAAAATACTAATGTCGTTTTTTATATTGCCGCCATTTAATTGATTATAGATAAACGAGGGCGAGAAATTCGTATCAATGGGAGCAAAACTAATATTGCCTTCAATAGTATTATAATAGTAACCTAATAAACCGTAGCCCAACGCCCATGGTATACAGTCTTTGTATGCTTGTCCGTAGTCTAACGGAGGAGGTACGTTAATGATCACGGGTAGTATCCCTAAAGTGGTGGATTTAAAAGAGCGCCCAACTTCCATACTGAATGTGGTCAGCAATGATGTGTCGATATCTTGAGCGTAAGGAGGGCCAAAAAGATTCAATCCATTCACTGTATCCACACCACCTACCATTACATTTGAAGTATTTGAATTGGTGCTTGATGATTGGGAATTATTCTTTTTACAGCCAAAACTAAGAATGCATGATGAAACTATCATGCATGAAAACAGGTTAGGGGATAATCTCATGAAGATTTATTTTACGAGGGCTATAAATTATTTTCTATAAAAGGAGAGGTAATGCAGTTCTTGGCAATTTCAAATGGTAAGGGTCTTATGCATAGTTCAGTCGAAGAATAGTTCTATTTTTCGGCGATGTTTATAAAGCCGGGAATGGCCTATCACTAAAATACAAAATAGACCGATATACTCCAAAACAATTTCCAAAACAAATGGCAATGATGTTGTGCTTAATATAATCTTCCTGAATATGTATCTGCAAATGAAGTTATTTTTGCATAAAGTGTTTTGGCAATCCGGAAAGAACGAATGCCATCGAATTTTTGTTGAGCACCGCGGAGAGTTGGAGCTATTAACAATATCAGCAATATTTTTTTCATTGCTTTACATAAGTTATTTCTCCTTTGAGTGATTTAGCAAAATCATCCATGAGATCAAAAGTATTTTTGTATTCACTGCCTTTCATGCCGCGGTTCACTATCGCTTCAAAACTTTCCTCTGAGTTCTTGAAAAGCTTTACTTCGAGTTTAAACTGCCCTGTGATGTAAGCTGATGAATCTTTTATATATACTTGTAGCTTAACGCTCGAGCCAAGCCCCTTAAAAGTGCGTGGGGAGGTTGTAATCAATTGCAAGTCCTTATCAGTCTTATCCAGCATAAAGCCTTTTTCGATGAGCGCCTGAGCTACTGTACTGTAATAAGTGCCTTTTACTTTTATCTGATTTGTCCATTTCGGTGCGTTCTGCCCTAAGCAAAGCATCGGT
>DATMMJ010000295.1:0-8978 GCA_035569795.1 Puia sp.
ACGCCTCTGACCACCAGAAAAAATTGTCCGAAGAAAATTGCCGCCTGTTAATGTAGACGAGTGAATGTACATGCTAATTCCATTTCCCATGTCGAACCATCTTTTGATAACTCTTGGTTGCCTATTTTGCGTTGTCCATTGTTAGCAATTGTCCAGGTATATTACCTGAGAGAAGGCAGGTGCATTTCTCCACCATTTCAATTATTGTCCCCCAAATAAAGCCTCCTATTTGCTTTGTGCATTGCGCTCATCAAAGTATATCTAAAATATTCTTCAGAAGCATCGTCATGACGGAAAATTGCAATGCCACCGGAGATGCTATTTTTAACCATTTCCGAACGCACAATTAAGAAAGCGCCCGCTTCAATCCATTTAAATGAAAAGTGCCCATTTAATGCAGTATTTTCTAAATAGGGCTATGCCCCGTTAGTTTTCAACCTGCAATGCACGAAAAATCAAGGAATCGGATAAGTTTACAGTTTCTTTAAGGAATGGCGGCGGAAGACTAAAATATAGGAATTTGGTTAAATTTAAGTAATATTTCAATCCTTGCGACAGCTGGCGAATGACATTTGAGTCTTTCTACTTCAAAGTACTAATATATTAAATTCATAATATCTTGTTTTAAAACAGACATTTCTGGGGTTAATATTGTCCAAAACAATGATTTGAGTTATTTTTCGTATCTACGGTTATTCATTGACGTTTTAAAAGGCTTGTCGGAACAGGTGATTTATCGGTGGTATTTGAACAATGTCTGTCAAAAATTTAATATAACCATTCCAAATATTTATATTGCTGAAGTGAATTAAAAATCTGCTGGGTAGGAAAGCCCAAATCAAAATAATGTAGACTAATTACATTTGTATGGATCGAATTCGCAATTAAAAATTTCAGTTATTGCAATCCTGTAAGCGTTTTTTAAAATATCTCCTTTGCTACTGCCTAATTGTATGCGCAAATAAAAATGCTGTTTGTCAGAATTACATATTCGCCCAGCTTAATGGCACACCAGTTAACACGCTGGGGTGGAACTTGCAGGGTGATGCGACTATTGCCAACGTAACAGGTACAGGCGACTCAGAATTGCTTATTTGTCCTGCCATTTTGAATTCAAGCGGTGCGGTATTTTATAATCAACCTATCAATCTTTCCATGTGCAACAGGTGGAAAGCAGAATTCGATTTCCGTATGTTTGATGGAACCGGCGCTGATGGCATTGCCTTCTGTTTTCTGGATGTGCCTCCATCAGGCTATGTTACCGGTGGTGGCCTGGGTATTCCTAATACTGCCAATGGCTTAAAGATTTGTTTTGACACATGGAATAACTGCATACCTTATGATCCATCTACAGTGCATCAGGATATGCCAAAGATAGAGATAAGGTGGGGCGTGGGTTATAACGATAATACATATCCAAATAATATCATTTCGGGCGAATGTCTTAATCAGCCAACAAGAGATAACGCAGACGGAAAGATTTCTTTTTTACGCTCTTCTAGTTATAACCATGCCAAGATAACCTATGATAGTGGAAATATACAGGTGTTCGTAAATGACTCTTTGTATCTGAGCGGTTACCAGCAGTTTAATTTTGCAGGCTACCTGGGCTTTACCGCCAGCACTGGCGGCTATAGCGATAACCATTCCATAAAGAATGTGGTAATCTATACGCAGATGCCTCCTTCATTCGCTGGAAATCCATTGAGCTTTTGTCCTTATGACACGGTGCAACTGGGTGGCGCTTCCAATCCTACTTATTCTTATTCCTGGTACCCTTCAACAGGATTAAACGACCCTACTGTCTCCTCCCCACTTTTGCATATTCCCAATGACTCAAGCGATTTTGAGTTGCATACCTATTATGTCAAAACATCTTTCAAAAATAATCCGGGATGTGCTTCCGTTGACAGCGTAGCCCTACAAGTTTATCCTAATCCCAAAGTTCATTTTATAACACCTGAGATTTGTCTGACAGACGCCATTGCACAATTTCAGGACAGCAGTTTCACAGCCGATCTCGCAACGCTTCCTTTTTCATACCAGTGGAGGTTTGGTGATCCCAATTCCCAGCCAAGCAACCCAAATAATTCCTCAGTCCAGAACCCTGCACATCACTACAGCGCTGCCATGAATTACCCGGTAAGCCTAATAGTTACCAGTTCCAAAGGATGCATAGACAGCACTACAAAAATATTTACCGTGAATGGCGCAGTGCCAAAAGCAGGTTTTAGCGTAAGCAATGCATCTGGATTATGTAGTAACAAGTTAGTGACCCTAACCAATGAGAGCTCCGTTGACTTTGGCTCCATCACCAAAGTGCAGATTTTCTGGGGAGATACTCTAGCGGTTTCTTACACTGATGATAACCCATTTCCTGGTAAAGTCTATTCTCATAGTTATCCAAACCCGGTTACTGGAAATGTTTCCACGTACTTGGTCCGGATGCTTTCGTCTTCCGGAATCACTTGCGAAAATGAAACCGATCAACAAATTACCATTCAACCCAGTCCCCATGTTCAGTTCAGCGCGATACCTGTAGTATGCGACTATGCTCCTCCATATAATATTACCGAAGCCATAGAGCTTACCAATGCCCCGGGATCCTTCGTTTTTTTTGGCAAAGGTCTTTCTTCCGATGGCCTGCTCGATCCAAAGCAGGCAGGTGTGGGTATCGACACATTATTATACACCTACACAGGGGCTAACGGGTGCCGGGATTCCGCATTTCAAACCGTAAACATTCTAGCACCCCCGGATGTAAACGCAGGAAATGACACTTCAGTCGTTATCAATCAGCCCTTACAATTGCAGGCTGTGTCTACAGATATGAACGGTGATTCATTTGGGTGGTCGCCCATAACTGGCCTGAGTGATCCCGGTATTGCAAATCCAGTTTCCACCTTGGGTCCAAATATGGATTCGATCAGATATACCGTGACTGCAACGGATAGCGCAGGTTGTTACGGGCAAGCCTCTGTTGAAGTGAAAGTGTTCAACACCATTCCGGATATTTTTGTGCCAAATGCTTTTACGCCTGGAAAAACGAGTAACAATATATTCAAACCAATACCGGTGGGGATTTCATCCATGCGATTTTTCAGGGTTTACAACCGGTGGGGGCAATTGGTATATAGTACCTCGCGCATGGGAGATGGATGGGACGGCACACTATTAGGCAAACCACAAGACGCAGGCAGTTATGTATGGATGGTTCAGGGAACAACCTATACAGGCAAAATAATTTATAAGAAAGGCACTATGACCCTTGTGCGATAATCTTTTAGATTGCTGAGGCGATCGGAATAAAAACCAGCGCTAACTTGTATGGCTAACCGAAAAATACTTTCGTAAAGAAAGGATGGATTCTCCAAGACATTTTTAATATGAAAAAGAAAAAGAAATCAAAAAATCCAACTGACATCAATCTTCCTAAAGAAGATATTAAAGTAGAAAAAGGTCAACATACATTATTACCTGCGTTAAAGAAGATAATTAATATTAAAAAACAATCTAAAAACTAAAGCTATGTTAATCAAATATGCATTTGCAATATGTTTAGTTTTCACAATTGTGAGTTGTAATAATTTGAAGAACAGAGTAAGAGAAGCGGTATGGGTAGATATTCCTTATGCCGTTGATAAAGGGGTGGATGATTCAAATAGAAGGTTGTCCTTTGTTACAAAACAGAAAAATTATGCCCTCGTGGATTCTGTTAATGAAATTGGGTTTAACGATAAATACCTCATTGTTTTATCCAATAAAGGAAGCAACGATACCCTGAAATATTGGATTGTTGATAAATCAATTCAAGATTTGGCAAAGATTGAAAAGAAAGAAAATATTGATGGCCCTATGGGTTTTCTCCAATTTTCGCAAAAAAAGAAATCCCTAAATATTGACACTCTCGCTTTCACAGTAGAAATAAAGTGATTTATTGGGTTGCATAAATATATCATTGCCAAGTTTTTTTCATCGCAGTATCAAATTAGATCAAATGCATTCGCACCCGGTTTCAATGCATATTTTTTCCCTTTCCACATCAAATAGCCCGATAGTGCATTTGGCAATCCAATAGCTATTTTCCATTTCCCATTTTCCATTCGGTAGCTTACAGATAGAGTGCCCAGCGGATGCGGCATGGTACCGCTAATGCTTTTGAGCGAGCCAAGATGCGGTACAATTTTTACTTTTGCAAAACCCGGAGCGTCACTGTCAATGCCAAGAACGGTCCGGAAAAATTCAATGTTGGGACTGGCCCCCCATGCATGGCAATCGGATCTTGAACCTGCGATGTTCGGCATCTCTGCCCAGGTAGTCAATCCCATGTTGATGTTTTGTTCCCATGCACTTAACCACTTGAGATAATCACCCCCCAGGCCCGCTTGGGTACATGCCATGTGCAGGTAATATTTAAAATAAATGGAAGCCGGCGCAAGCGAAGAGTCAACCAATATTTTTTTTGCCAGCGCGGTTGCGTCTGGCCCTGCGATGGTGTTGGTAAGTATGGCCAGCGCATTGGCATGCTGCGAGAACAAATCCTTATCCCGGGTATCGGCAAACAAACGGGAATGGATATCCCAATATTTTTTTCGGATCGTATTTTGCAATTGCAAGGCTTTGTTTTTGTATTCCAATGCAACGGATGCAGAACCCAGTTTTATTTCCATGTCTGCAGCAAGCTGCAATGCCCACAGCAATTGGAGGTCAAGTACAGAGGAGCAGCCATCGCTACCAAAGGGCGGTGTACCGCCATCCCATCCCCGCCTGTTATCCACCCAGTCGGTGTACATCCAATAAGGGACACTCTTTAAACTGCCATCTTGCTGCTGATATTTGCTGAAGAACCAAAGCACATCTCTTGTGCCGTGAAGCTTGTATTCAATAAAAGAGCTGTCGCCGCGATACATCCAGTAATCATGCAGCATACCGATATACCATAAAGAAAATGTTGGTACCTGCTGCGGCGAAAAAGAAGGATGCCTGCTTAAGGTGATGCCCTCCGCCATCCGCGAATGATCCATCTGGCTGATGGCATTGCGCACTAAACGGTCATCGCCGCTGTTGTAAAGTGAAACAAGCGCCTGGATGCGTGTATCGCCAATGTATTGCAACTGCTCGTAGTAAGGACAGTCCATGTACGTCTCCATTGCGCATGACCTCGCCGTGCGCCAGCCGATCTCCATCATCTTAAGCATCATTGTATTGTCAGTTTTCAAAGTTGCTTTGAACTGGAAAGGATAACCTGTGAATGTGCTGTAAAAATCTTCTATCTCCAATGGCTCATTTTTGGTATTGATAGTTAGTTGTATATAGCGGAATGTGCGCCATGAAAGGCTGGTAAAATTTTGATGCGACAATCCATTTGAAAGGATGCTGTCTCTTCTTCCTTTAAAGATTTTTCCTTCCACTTCATCGCGGTTGCCTTTGGGCAGAAAGCCGTCCTGTGTTGACATACTCTCAAACAAAGCTTCTGCATACTGAATGGAAATATCTGCATCCTTACCTTTGCTGAAAATAATCGTGGGGTAGGCATTGCTTAAGAAAGTCTGGTCAATCAACAAAACAGCATGGGTGAAAGAGGGCACATTGAGCGCCGTTTTCGCTGACGGGAAACCAGGCGGTACCTGAATGCCTGTCGCCGTGCGCACTGACTGAAAGCGCTGCAGTTTTCTTTCCATTTGAGGCAACGGAGAAGGTACCAGCATCCAGCTATTGATATCACTGATGCCTTTCGGTGAAGCGCCGCGCCAGCCTATCTGAGCAGCCTCTTTCCACTGACTGTCATCGAAATCAGGATTCATCCAATCCTGCGTATATTGGTTCATGTCTACCAGTTCCCCTGGCCCCGCTACATAATAAGCAGGGTAACCAATGCCGGGCAAGGGTTTATATGCATTGCTGCGTATACATTTCCATGATGAGTTGGTGTTGGCAACAGATTCCTTTTCCGAATCTCCCTGCAGCACAAATGCGGTACGGTTGGATATCTGCCCTTCCGGCCGCATGTCGCCGTCGTTCCATACAATAGCGGTTATTATATTATTACCCGCATTCAGATAAGGAGCTAAATCCGTCGTTTCAAAATTCCAGTAAAAGAGATCCCCACGCGCGGGACCGAGCGATACGAGCGTGCTATTCACAAATAATTTATACCTGTTATCTGCGGACACGTGCACGGTGAAAGATGCCGGCTTTTGTGGTAGCTGCAGGTTTTTGCGGAACCAGTATACCCCATACTCTTTTGGGGGCTCAGCAGGCACAGCGATCCAGAATGCACTCCACTGTTTAAGCAAAATAGATGGATTTATTTCTTGCGCAGTAACAGATATGGCTATTACAGCGTACAATAAAATCATCACCCAGCATTTGATTTGGGAATAAGATGGTTTTACCATTTGACGGGATTTAAAGATGGTTGATAGTATGAATTTCAATTATTTACCGGAAGTACAGCAAAAAAAGTTTCTATAGTGTACCAACAGCCTTATAAAATGGGATTGGTCGTTTCACACAAATTTCGGGTAATATTGAAATTTTTATTGACGACGCATTGTGCATTAAGCTTTCGTGCACCCGGGGTTTCCTTTTTTGAGCAATCTTTGATCTCATTTATGGTAACGAAGGCCTTTTGATTGCTCACAAGCAGAATTATATTTTTTTGGGCCACCCCAATAAACCTTTCAAATAATCACCTTCATTCCTATTGCGTTTAGCCATCACTGTTAGTCACGCAAGGCAATGCTACATTTAATCAGAGACCGCGCCGAGCGCCTGCTTGCAACAGGTTGGATACAGGTTTTTAGGGCGTTGGCAAGACCTTCCGGTCGTTTTAAAAGAAAAGCTTACATTAGAAAATGAAAAAAAATAAAACAGCAAGACGAAATTTTATAAAACTTTCCGCAATGGGTATCGGAAGCCTTGCTATTTCACCCCTGGCAGGAACCGTGAAGGAATCCATGGGGATAAATGAGACTACAACCAAAACGGGCAGCAAACTACAAATTGTTTGCTTAGGTGCTCACCCCGGCGACCCTGAATTTGGATGTGGGGGAACGATGGCAAAATACAGCAATGCAGGACATGCAGTAACCTTTTTATACCTTACCAGGGGAGAGGCAAGTGACCCCGGCAAATCCTACTCAGAAATGGCTTCTTTGCGAACTAAAGAAGCAGCTATTTCCTGCAAAGTATTAAATACTTCGCCCCTGTTTGCCGGCCAGGTTGACGGTAACACCAAATTAGACAAAACTACTAGTGAAGAGATGACCAAAATGATACTGAATCTAAAACCTGACATTGTTTTTACACAATGGCCCATCGATGCACACCCCGATCACCAGGTCACAGGTTTATTGCCACTGACCGCGTGGGTAAGATCCGAACGCGCGTTTCATCTTTATTTTTATGAAGTAAATACAGGCGTTGAAACTATGGCATTTACACCCACCGACTATGTTGACATCACCGATGTGCGTGAACGCAAGAAACAAGCCATGTTTGCCCACAAAACCCAAAACCCGATAGAAACGTACAATACATATTTTAAACCATTGGAAGAATTCAGGGGATTAGAGGCCGGAGTAAAAGCAGCCGAGGGATTTATTCATTTCAAACCCAAAGGAGATAGTGCAACTATCATTGGATTGCAATAATTTTTGTTTTCGTTTTATTAAAAATGCGCAAGGCTTATTAACAAGCAGCTCTCATTTTGTTTTCTATTACTCAAATAAATCACCCGCCAGATATTTCATCCCCGAATCGCAGGCCACAGTAACCACCGTATGGCCCGGTCCAAGCTTTCGGCCTATCGCAATTGCCGCGCAAACATTCATGCCGCTGGAAGTGCCACAAAATATGCCTTCACGCGAAGCTAATAAACGTGCCGTTTCTCTGGCCTTGCTTTCTTCTATTGCCAACGCTTCATCATAAGAATTCTTTTTTAATAGCTGAGGCATTCTGCCTACCCCGATGCCTTCCACGTGATGGCTTCCGTTTTGCCCTGTCGTGAGGAAGGGTGAAGAGGCAGGTTCCAACGCAATAATTTTCGTTGATGGGTTGGCCTTTTTTAGTTCAGCGGATACACTCGTCAGCATACCGGCTGTGCCGACTGCTGCACAAAAGACATCGATCCTTTTATTCAGTTGTTCCAGAATTTCTGTACCTAATTTACTGTAGCCAATGATCGCATCCTTGTTTTCAAATTGCTTTGTCCAGTAACAGCCCTGTTTTTGCAATTTCTGAACACGCTCTTCCATTCTAACAAAAAGGTCAGGGGTTATTTTTCCACCAACAGATGGTATGATCTCCAGGTCTGCGCCAAAAAGCCTGATTGTTTGTAATTTTTCTTTTGCAAAGGCGTCGGATGAAATGGCTTTGAACTTAAATCCTTTTACAGCACATACAAAAGCAAGTGAAGTGCCTGTGCTGCCACCAGTATATTCAACAATTTGGGTATCCGGATCAATATCGCCACGCTTCTCTGCTTCTTCTATGATCGCAAGAGCCATCCTGTCTTTATAGGATCCTGTAGGATTGAAATATTCCAGTTTTACATAAATATCAGCGCAATGCTCAGGAACAATCCCGGATAATTTTACCAATGGCGTGTTACCAACAGTTTGCAGGATGCTAGTATTGAATGTGGCAGACATTTGTGTTTGTTTTAATAAAAATAAATGTAGCAAATATCCTTCTTGGTATCGTGATTTGATAGTTCATTTTTTAGGCAACGCCCAGATATTTTTTGCTTACATTATTTGTTTGAAAAACCTCCAAGCATTGGATTGCGGCAAAATATTTTTATGGCATGGCCAAATATTTTTTGTTCGCTCGTTAATTTTATAAAGTAGGGATAGAGATTATATATTTCAGTTTCCAGGCAGAAACTTCTTTTGATGAGTGAATGCAGGATTACTTAAAAGACAATTCCGGGAGGTTTTTATCATTGTTTTACAAAAGGCATGGTCACCCCTTCT
>DATMMJ010000296.1:0-3364 GCA_035569795.1 Puia sp.
ACGTTTAACACATCTGGCCTTGTACAATTGGACTATGACAATGTAAATCAGCCAAAAGTAAATCTCCTCATCCAGGTTCGTGGCAGCCCTCGGAAATTTATTTAAATGCCATCCACGCTACGTTCCGCTGTATCTCCGACATGCAGGGTTTTCCCGTAGGATAATTCTTGTTATTTTGCCAATAAGAAATTCCCGTTGCTCCGTTCTTCACTATGGCTACATAAACCATAGACTGCAACAAAACGATTGATGGAATTCAAGCGGGCGAAAAAATGTCCTTATATTTGAATTTTGCAATAAATTGATTCATGACCGGGATTACCTCATTACAGGATTTTTATAAAGAAATGGGGTTCGTTAGCGATAATGACCTTAACCCCATTTTGCCAGGCGGTATTGGCAAAGACATTGGGCATTTCAATGTGTTCAGCATTGGCGCAATCATGAAAACAATAAAGCAGACCAAGACGATGCCTTACAACAGGCGAGCGTATTATAAAATAAGCCTGATAAGTGGTCACAACCGTGCCGAATATGCGGACAAAGTAATCGACATAAAAAAAAATGCATTGCTATTTGCGTCACCCAAGGTGCCGTACAACTACATTCCACTGGATGATAAACAGTCCGGCTATTTCTGCATTTTCACAAAGGAATTCCTGGCTTCTTCGAAAAGCGGCAATTCGCTAGACGAACTTCCCATTTTTAAGCCGGGCGGATACCCGATTTTTCAGCTGAGCGATGCGCAGGTGAAAGAATTGAAGGCCCTGTTTGAAAAGATGTTTAAGGAGTTGAGGGCAGAATATGCATATAAGTATGAATTATTGCGCAATTATGTTTTAGAACTAATCCATTACGGCCAAAAGTTACAACCTGATATTGCGGTACACACGCCACATAGCGCTGCCGTCCGCGTTGCCGGACTATTTGTTGAATTGCTGGAACGCCAGTTTCCGATAACATCATCCCAGCAGCAATTAGAGTTGCGCACTGCAAAAGACTATGCCGACAGGTTAGCCATCCACGTCAACCATCTCAATAAAGTTTTAAAAGAAAATACAGGGAAAACAACCACTGATTTTATCACCGGTCGCGTCGCGCAGGAAGCAAAAATCCTGTTGAAACAAACTAACTGGAACATTTCTGAAATTGCTTATTCACTTGGATTTGAAGAAGTAGCGCACTTTTCCAATTTTTTCAAAAAGCAGGCGGGCATTTCTCCTTTAGCATTCCGTTCTTAAGGCCTGATATTTGAATTTTGCAAAACATGGATTGATACACGCAAACAACAATCCTTCGTTTCGACCCATCTTTGTTTGCTCAAATTTTAGTAAAAAAAAATTACACGATGGCAACAAACAAAATAGCACTAGTAACAGGCGGTAGCCGAGGATTGGGGAAAAATATGGCAGTCAATATTGCTAAAAAAGGTATTGATGTTATATTGACTTATAATAGCAACGTAAAGGAGGCAGAAAAAGTGGTTTCGGAAATTCAATCACTCGGGCAACATGCGATAGCCTTTCAGCTGGATGCGGGCAAGACAAAATCTTTCGACGATTTTTTTAAAAATGTAACCGGGTATTTGAAAGAAAAAAACGGTAGTGCAAATTTTGATTTTCTTGTCAATAATGCAGGAACTGCACTATACGCCACTTTTGCCGAAACCACAGAAGAGCAATTTGACATGGCACTGAACATTCATTACAAAGGCGTGTTCTTCCTTACTCAAAAGGCATTGCCATTTATCAATGACGGTGGCCGTATCATCAACATCTCTTCAGGGCTTGCACGTTTTTCTTTCCCAGGTTCTTCGGCTTACGGTTCTATGAAAGGTGCAATAGAAGTGCTTACAAGATACATGGCAAAAGAATTGGGTTCGCGTGGCATTGCAGCCAATGTAGTTGCACCGGGAGCAATAGCGACAGATTTTGGTGGTGGTCGCGTCAGGGACAATAAAGATTTGAATGCACAAATAGCAGGTATTACAGCTTTAGGCCGTGTAGGTTTGCCAAATGATGTTGGCGGCGTGGTTGCATTCTTATGCACCGACGATGCCAAATGGATCAACGGTCAACGCATTGAAGTTTCGGGTGGAATAAATCTATGATGAACGAATTTTTTAGAGGCCAAAGCAAAAGGACAGCCGGAACCAAATTATATTGAAGTCAACAAAAAAAAATTTTAAGTTGCTGGCGCGCCTTAGTTTTTAAGGTCGGGAATTCTTGACAATTCCCGGTTAGCGGCACGCACAACACAAAGCAACGCCGACCTATTTTTACACTATTCTTCCTCCATTGCTTCGGCGACCCGAATATAGTAACCGTTTATGTCAACGAATGCAAATTCTCTGAGTCCATAGGGATGTGTTCTTAAGGTATCTGCGATTTGAATGCCAGTGTCCTTGAATTCGAGAAATATTTCATCAATATTTTCAACAAACCACATTAGAGGCAAACGGTTCTTATTGTCACCATTAATTATATCTGCAAAATCAGGGTCTTCACCAAAGAGCAATCGCATATCGTCGCGTCTAATACCGCCATCCTTAATATCTCCATGCTTGTCCCCCCATGTCCATTCGTCATGGAATCCTAAAGTGTCGCGGTAATAGTCAAGTGTCTGTCGCAAATTTCTAACAGGCAAATGGGGATTGCTCCTGATGAATTTTTTTGATTTCATTTTTACTGATATTGGGGTTATGAAAGATTATTTAAAAAGTAATTTTTGAATTATTAAAATTTGCATTTTAAATGCCAATGAGCGCATTATTTTTTCCCCCTGCTTGAAAATGCAAAACTAGGGTTGCAATCGATTTTCTACAAATAGTTTCAAACATATTGATAAATGGGCTTACCCGTAAGGCGGCTATTTCCTGCTACCTTTTTTTACTACATATGTATTATTTTTTCAGTCCTACAGGGTATTTACTTTCATCTTGTCAAAAACAAAAGTTCATCTTTAAAAATTCATCAGGCTTTCTGCAGTTGAGTCTAAACAGCAAAAAGGCGATGCGTTTTAAAACCTATTTCTCAAACTAAAAAACTTAAAATGTATGAAAACAGTTATTATGCTGGCTGCCATTTCTACGCTTTGTCTTTCTAAAACAATGGCTCAAAAGGAAACTAAAAAATTCAGTGTTGGATTTGGGATCGAAGCGGGGTTGCCCACTGGGCCAACGTCAAATCTCTTTAATTTTGCTGTTGGGGTAACGGCCAGGTTCTCCTATCATGTGGGCCCCGGCTTTGTGACATTAACGGGTGGCGGGATCGGATTTGACCCAAAAACCGTTGTGGGCCAGAAAAAGCAAGTGGGTTTGCAGATCCCCGTAAGAGCAGGATACAAATATATCGTGCATCATTTT
>DATMMJ010000297.1:0-18463 GCA_035569795.1 Puia sp.
TAAAACTAATGGCGTCTGCAGTTGTTTTGGTTTTTAACGTAAACAGGTTGGATGTGAAATTGCCCCTGCCCTCGTGTTCGAGGTTGGCCATTTCAACAAGGATATCCTTTCTTTCATCCTCGTAGGATATATACCCGTTATGAATTGCATATCGCTCCATCTCTAGTTTAAAAGGCCTCGATGAAGACTCCAGATTTGCCCCGGAAAAAGCGCTCGATTTTAAGATATCCCAATTGGAGTGTCCATCCCTATGGACCAGAGCATGCAAATGGGGATCGTTTAAAGTAATCGAATAAATTTTGATACAATCACCGGAGATAAAGCTTGCAACGCCGCATCCCAGATCAAGCCGTTTTGCTGTGACGAGGGTATCCCCATCAAATTCGCCAACGCAGGTAACCTGAAGGTCATCAAGACCCAATGCAATTTTTGGAAAATGCCGGAACCAGGAAATGTCCAGACTTGAGAAATTTACATGGGCTCTCAGATCTTCATTGATCTGGGCTTTTACAAGACTGATGATTTTTCCTTTGAACAGGTAGGGTGCCGCGCATATGAAAGTGATAATTACAAGTAAGGAAAGCGCAGTAATTTTTAGGATTTTGTTTTTCATGGTTTTCACGGATATTGGATTTTAAAAAGATGTAGAAAATCTTTCTAATAGATTCTCATCATACTAAGCAAAAGGACTGCCAAAAAGCTTGATCAAACATGCCTTTTATACATTACATTATAGAGTAGTATATAGTTAACTATTAATAAAATTCTTATAAAAAACCGCAAGCAATAAACCGACCAAATATTTAGAAGAATAGCCAAAAAAAAATGGAGCCGGTCAATGCGCAGTCTTACCCAGTTGTGTTCTAATAGTTTTACATCTAATATGTAACACCTGGCGCTTTGAGCACATAATTTGTATCGCTTAACTGGCATAAAACAAAATGAGCTACATCCGCTCTTGATATCATTTTTGTAAGAATGTAATTTCCAGTATGAGCTCCGTGTTTGTATATCCCGCGTTTTTTCCCATTCGTAAGTTGGCCAGGACGGACTATCGTCCAATTTAACTTGCTATTTCGAATTAATTTTTCCTGTTTTCCCTTATCCAAAAAGTAGAAAAAAACGATAACGGGGATTACAAATAAAGTGTAATACAAACCCAATTTAAATCTACTATCCCCTATTCCAAGAGAAGTAATGCAGATGAACCGACTCACACTATGCATTTCCATTGCACCAATAATATTCTTAGTCCCTTCTGAAAGAATGTTTGTTTTAATAAAAAATATTTTGTGTCCAAGTGCAGACAAAACTGCGTCTTGTCCAGCGACAACTTCTTGAACCTTATTAAAATCAAGAATATTTCCTTTTATAACGCTAAGATTCTGATGTGTAATGTGGACTTTTTTAGGGTTACGCACCAATGCAGTCAAAATATGTCCTTGTTCTAAAGCTTGGGTAATAAGCTCTTTTCCGGTTCCACCTGTTCCACCAATAATTAAAAGTTTCATTTAACATCAATTATCCACAGATTTCTGCGGGTTTGTGCAGTTGGAGTTTCAGCAATGAGATGTTTAACCCAGTTCCTAGCAAAGTAAAGCAATCCCACTTTTTGGCCTGACAAAAAATAACATTGATCAGCAGTCAATCTTACGTTTGAAATAAGATTACTCCGCTCGCAAACTTTTGACCGGATTGGACAGAGCGGCTTTTATCGCCTGGTAGCTGATGGTTACGAGGGCAATTAAAATTGCCGATATTCCTGCCATGGCAAAAAGCCACCAACTGATATTTACCCTGTAGGCGAAGCCCAGGAGCCACTCATGAATGAAATAATAAGCAACCGGTGAGGCGATCACAAAAGCAAAAACAACGAGGAATACAAATTCTTTTGCAAGCATCACAGCAATTTCAGTAACAGAGGCACCGAGCACTTTACGAATGCCGATTTCTTTTATTCGCTGTGCTGTCATATAAGTTACCAGGCCAAAAAGTCCGAAGCAGGAAATGAGGATAGCGATAGCCATTGCAATATTGATGATCTCTCCGGTTTTTTGTTCCTTGCTGTAAAATGCAGCAATAGTCCTGTCATAAAAACTATAATTGAAATTTTCATCAGGATAAAACTTCTTCCATTGCCTTTCGATATTTTTTATGGTAGCATTGAAATTGCCTGGTTGTTTCCCATTTGCTGAAAGCTTGACGCTTATCAATCCCCCAATATTTTTTGTTGCAGCAATACAAACCGCTCCAATCGGACTATTCAGAGGTTGAGAGTGGAAATCAGCTACTATCCCAACAACCTGGCCGGAACGAAATGCGGTAAATTGCGTTTTAGTAAAGTAGCCTTCCTGAATAAGATGACCAATAGCTTCTTCCGGTTTTTTAAACCCAAGCTGCCTAGAGCATGTTTCATTGATCAGAAATTCCGTCAGGGAATCATTTCCCTTTGGAGCTCGAAAGTTCCGCCCACTCAAGATTTTCAATCCATAGAGTGAAACGAATTCATCATCTGCATCTAAGTATTGCGGCTCAATGTGCTCTCCGTTTTCTTTGCACATAAGCGGCCCGCCTCTGGGATAATTGGTCTCAGGCGGATCCTTGCTTATGCTAACTTTTTCAACACCGGGCAGCTCCCTGATCTTATCTGCTAAAATATAATCATCACTATTGCTGTGATTGCCGCTATTAAAGAAATTGATAATTGCATCCTTTTGAAACCCTAAATTTTTATTAAGCAGATAGTGAACCTGCTTGCTAATCGCGATCGTTCCAATAATGAAAATTATTGAAACAGTGAATTGAAACACAATCATGACCTTGCGCAAGGAGCCTTTCCGATTTGAAATTTGTGATACGACTCCTTTTAGTGATTGCGCTGGCAAATAAGAAGATAAAACTTTTGCCGGATAAAAACCAGAAAGGAGGGTAGTAATGATGGTCATTAAAAATAAAAAAAGCAGCAAGGAAGGGCTTAAAACATCGATAGTCACCCCCTCATGAACCATAGCCGGAAAAGCATTCAGCATTAATCTGACGATTAACAATGATATCATAATGGCAAGCAATACCAACACAAATGTTTCGCTCAGGAACTGCAACACCAGCGCTATTTTGTTACTTCCCAATACTTTTCTTATCCCTATTTCTTTTGCCCTGCGGATGGATTGAGCAGTCGAAAGATTAATAAAATTGATGACAGCAATCACTAAGATAAGTCCAGCAATTCCGATTAAGCCGAATAGTGTATGCACGTCGGATTGTATCGTATAATAATCCGAACCATAATCAGGGTTGAAGTGAATATCGGAAAGTGGCTGCAGATGGATTGCCCTTTGTACATTTACAAACTTGCCCATCAGGCTGTTTCCTGTTTTTATAAGTACCGGTGTTTGGTTTGCTATTTGCGTAGCATTAATTCCCTTTGAAAGTTTAACAAAAGCCTGGCCAAAATCACACCAGCGCCATTTGGAAGGATCCGTGAGATCAGGTAAATATGGCCGTTTGTTTAAAAAACTATGCTCAACCGTAGAGAGTGAAATAAATTCCTTGAAAGTGAAATCTGAGTTTTTAGGATAATCTTTTACAATCCCCGAAACATTCAACCTCAGTGAATCATTATATATCACCTCCCGCCCGATCACCTCACCAAGTGGCATGGAGCCAAAATAGGCGCGGGCTTTATTTTCACTAAGCACCACCTTAAAAGGATCATTGAGCGCTACTGTGGGATTACCCGCAAGCCATTCATATTTAAAAATATCAAAGTATGCTGGTTCAGTGATGATAATATCTGATACCACTTTTGAAGGATCCGGAGTTGGAAATACTTTAGTGTTTCCGTCTTTACCGGTAACGGATGCCTTAAAATAATAATTAAAAAAATAAGCTACTTTATCAATACCCGTAAAGTGATTTCTTATATATGACGCTTCCGCATAAGAGATTAATGGCAGATGATTTTCGGCATTATTGTTACGATTACGAATATCTGTCACTGCCCGGTAAATGCGGTTTTTGTCCGGCTGAAAATTTTCATACCCTAATTCAAAGCTGGTAATCAGATAAATCGTGATGCAGGCGCTCAGTCCAATGGCAAGACCAACAATATTGATTATTGAATAAAACTTGTTACGAAACAAAATCCTGAGCGCAATCTTGAAATAGTTTTTAAGCATCTTAAATTAATTTTGCTGAATATTTCGATTTGTTAAACATAGGACGTTTCTCTTTACCAAGAAAACTTAAAGGAAAAGTTTATTAATATGTGATACAAAGGGACCTTATTTGTTATCATCCGTTTTTCAATTAGGAATTGACTTAATTAGGTAATTATACACAGGTCTCTGTTTGCTGCCAGCGTTATCCGCAATCAAAAACCCTTCTTCTATTGATTTTTTCCGTCTCGCTTCTGTCATTCGCACATCATCTGCGAATTGTAATTCCCCCGGAATTCCTGAAAGTGGTGCCCCATCATCTTTCCACATTTGTATATGAATGTGCGCCGCCAAATCAGTTTTTGGATAGCCATTGGGTCTGATTGTGTATATTTTAAATCTACCTTGTGCGTCTGTCTTAACATAGCCAAATAAACGAGCGTGTTTGTGGTCACCTTCATGCAATAATATGTGCACGCCGGTGTCAGAATACCAGCCTTTGTCAGAAGTATGATAAAAGTATAGAAGAATTTTTTCTAAGGGTTTTCCTGACGCATTTGTCACTGTGCCATTAACCACAATTCTAACTCCTGGTTCATTGGGCGGCGCGATCGAAACTTCTTCTGGCTTTGCGTTCCTTTTAATAACCTCTCTAAATGGCGTTAAAGAGTGCAAATACATTAAAGCGGTATCAGTTAAAACCTCGGAAAATGTTTTCCTTTTACTGATTAGCTCTTTGTCAATATTTGAGATTACTGCTGTTGTTTCCTGGCTAAACACAAGTGAAATCCAGAAGCATAGAATTAATAATATGGATAGGTTTTTGAAAGTCATTTGCAAGTGTCGTTAATAATAGTTGCTAACACTAGGGTCTTGGCGTTGCCGTGATATTGGAAGTAGTCTTCCCAGGCCATGACCTAAAGGTCTTAAAGAATTGCTATTGCTCCAAAGCTGGCAATAAAAAAATTATGTGCCGGAGTGTACAGGTTAGATTTCAAACCATCCAAAAAGAAATTCATGATTACTTATAGAGTAAACAATATTGAAGGGCTGGTAAGGTATCTCAAGGAAAATGGAGTAACCTAGTGGATACTATCCAGACTTTGGGGTATGGAAAGTTTGTTCACACATGGAAGGAAACAATAGCCTTTATTGCTTTTCTACTAACAATCTTTCGCAAACAGTGAGGCTCAATGTTTCCGCAATACGGTTGTCATAATTAACAACCATTGACCTGTCAAAAGATTCTACGGACTTAATTTTAATTTTCGTTCCCAGCCTGATCTCCCGGTTATTCAAGAATTTCAGAAACTCGGAAGAAGTATGAATGACAGCGGAAACCCTGACAGTTTCACCAGCATGACAGTCGGAAAGCTTATCGTAGGCGATCCAGGCGAATTTTCCATTTTTGTCTGGAATCGGTGCACCATGCGGATCTATCTTTGGAAAACCCAGCAATTCGTCTATTTTACCAAAAAATTCTGCCGACCGGACGTGTTCCACCTGTTCTGCTATATCATGTACCTCTTCCCACCCAAATCCCATTTTGTCAACCAGGTACATTTCGGTTAAACGGTGCTTGCGAATGACCAGGGCTGCCTCTTTTTTCCCTTTTTCCGTCAGTCGAAGGGGCTTATAGCTTTCATAATGCACTAGTTTTTTCTCTGCAAGCTTTTTCATCATGCTGGTAACAGTCGGCATCTTGATGTCCAACTGTTTGGAAAGCTCATTTACATTTACCTCGCCAGCATGGTTAGCCAAGTTGAATAAGGCTTTCAGGTAGTTTTCTTCAGTCAGGGAAATCATGTTTCAAAAATACCTAAAAGTTTGATGCAGTTTATAACAAAGATAAATATAAGAAAATATTTTGTTAGATTAATCTAACATCATAGTTTTGAAAACAAAATAAGCAACTGCAAAAGATGTTACTACGACTACCCCTCCTGTTTCTTTCTACCGGGCTGATTCTAGAATCTACAGCGCAACAACGGATAATTACAGGCAAGGAGATTTCAGGGGATAGGCCTTTTGAGTGGGCCACGGTGGTTGTTGCAAGAGCCTGTCTCGGAAGCGCGACCCTTGCCAATGGGACTTCCCGTATCTCCCATATTAGCAGCGATACTTCTGAGTTGGTTGACTCAAATAATATCGAAATTGCAGAGGGTGCTTCAAGGAAAATCGCCGCGTCTGAATCCATGACGGGACGAAGTTCCAATACTAATCAGTTCCGCCGTTGGAACTTTCACTTTCAAAACACCTATATCGTCCAGGGGGACCCAGGGTTTCCAGCCAAATACTCCGGCCCGAACAGCCTGGACAGCAAGGGTGAGGTACAGGAAACCATTACGGCGGACTTGGTTGCCGGCGCGAAGTTATGGCGAGGTGCCGAAGCGCACATGGATTTCTTGATGTGGCAGGGCTTCGGCCTCAGCCAGACGTTTGGCATCGAAGCTTTTCCCAACGGCGATGCCTACAAAGCCGGTACGAGAAATCCCAACTATGCGTTTGCGCGTTTGTTTATACGCCAAACCATTGGCCTGGGCGGCGAGCAGGAGGATGTGTCCGACGATTTGCTGACGCTTGCGGGAAAACAGGATATTTCGCGGCTGACATTTACTATCGGCCGACTCAGCCCCCTGGACATTTGCGACAACAATACATATGCACATGACCCGCACACACAATTTATGAATTGGGCGATGATGGCCAATCTCACATGGGATTACGGACAAAATACGATCGGATACACCACCGGAATTGCAGTGGAACTAAATCAGAAAAAATGGGCTTTGCGCTATGGTTTTTTTCAAATGCCGCGTGACAAGAATGGTTTCACCGGGGACGATCAGTTTCTCATGTGGCCTCACCGCGGAGCCTATGGTCCTTTTTTCCGCTCCTGGGCAATGATGGCGGAATATGAGCGCCGATATAGCGTTAACTTTCATCCTGGGGTGCTTCGGTTTCTGTCCTGGCTCGATGAAGCCGACTTTGCTAGCTACAAAGTGGCAACTGCAATGCTCTTGGCTAACCCTCCGGGCCCAAACATCGGTCAAGGATCAGGAATAACCATCCCAGACTCCGCACGCGCTTTCCGTCACAAATACGGCTTCGGACTGAACTTGCAGCAGGAAGTATCAAAGAATGTCGGCCTGTTTTCACGCGTGGGCTGGACTGACGGCCACTGCGACACATGGACGTTCACCGACGCTGATTGGTCGGCGTCTCTGGGTGTAAGCATTAGAGGTGAGGGATGGCATCGGCCCAGCGACACCTGGGGCATTGCCGTCATTATGAGCGGAGCCTCACACGATAACCAACAATTTCTGAAAGCAGGCGGCACAGATATGCTCGACGGCGACGGGGCTTTAAACTATAACCCGGAGAAAGTCCTCGAAACATATTACGATTTTCAAATCTGGAAAACCATTCACGCCTCGCTGGATTACCAGTTCATCACTCACCCTGCGTTTAACCGCGACCGAAGCCCGGTTTCAATTTTCGGAGTAAGACTCCATTGGGAATTTTGAGTATGACTTTGCAAATGCGCTCTAAATTATGTCTGAAACAACAAAAAAATTGAAACCGGATTGCCGAACCCGGTCAGGTGGAGGATTGAATACGAGGCGAAGGAAATGAAGGTATTTAACAAATTTATTCACATCGCCATTTTTCCATTCCTTGTAACGGACTATCGTAGCATAAAATTCTGGGTATTACATCTTCGATGTCTGACTATCAATTGTCCTTGTCAAATGGTGAACTTTTATTTGCGTTTACTTTAAAATAAAGCATATCCCAAATCTCAAGTCTACCTCAACCAGCTTGACAAATTCCAACGCTATCAAAAGGGTGGTTTCAAAATGATAACTGTTATACTTATCTTTAATTCTAAAGCACGTATCATGATCGCTGGCTACAACATCAGTTGTTGAAAAATTGTCAACCTAGATAATTCGGTCGTTGATTATAATGGATTATATTCTGCAATAGATTTATGAATTTGGCAAAACACCATTTGTCGATTGTATACAACAAAATATCATGTATATGAAACTTGAATATTTTGCCTCTATCATGACGATATTACTCATTGCGTTGCCTAACAGATCATTTTGCCAGAATGCACCGATAGATTCAGCTGAGCGGGAAAGGGAAAGGATTCGATGGAACAATGCTCTGGTAAAGGATACTTCCTACCATTTTAAGAAGGAGGTAAACTCATTTCTTAGAACCTCAATTAAAGGAAGAAAACCCGGAAAAGCTGTTGACGTAGGCATGGGACAAGGTCGCAATGCCATTTACCTTGCAAAAATGGGATGGGAAGTAACAGGTTACGACATTGCTGATGAGGCACTGGACTATGCGAAAACAGAAGCTGTGAAGCAGCATGTGAAACTAACTGTTGTCCAGCAAGGGAGTGAGGAATTCAATTTTGGCAATGAACAGTGGGACCTTATCTCTTTTATTTATGAGGGCTGTATTGAAGATATTCCCGGCCTTGCTGAACGAATGAAGAAAGGGTTGAAGCAACATGGGATTATTTTTTTTGAGTTCTTTCATCGCGATGCCGGAATTGCCATGGGAAGAAATGATTTTGGATGTCTTGCAAATGCTGAGAAAGAAGAATTGCTCAGATTAAGTGGGTTCAAGATTATTACTTACGAAGAAAAATTCGGGATAAGTGATTATGGCCTTAAAAATTATAAGCTTATTTACATGGTAGCTGAAAAGTACTAGCTAATTTTAATCAATAACATTAGGCACCATGGGGTTGTTGGTCATGGGAAAGCAGTCGCTCGTCGAACACGGGCGCCTGGTTCAGATTAAGACCGGAAGATATATGATTATGTTTATTTCAAAAAGTCATTCAGGTACCCTAAGATTATTTTTGTTTGCATCATCAGGCTCACATGTCCTTGCGAAGGAACAATGGCCAAATGCGATTTTGGCATTGGTTCGAGGTCTGCGGAAACACCACCACCAAACAATTGATACGTTTTCATCAACTCCATTTTATCCAGTCCGTCATTGTCACCCGATATAATCAATACAGGCGCAGCAATTTTCGCAATATTAGCGTCACCAATGTTGAATGGAACTTTAACGAAGTCAAACATCTTCTTTAAGAAGTTCGTCCATTTTGTTTTATCAGGCGCCACTGCATCGTACGCGGCTTTTATAGGTGTATTATCAAAAAATTCGGGTTTAAGATCTTGAAACCCGCTCTTTACTATGGGTAACCAACCATCTGTTTTATAGGTAGAAGAAATGATTACTAATTTTCTTAAGCGTTTAGGGCTTTGTACAGCAAACTGGTAAGCTACAGAGCCGCCCATACTAAATCCTGTTACATCAGCACTGTCAATTTTCAGGTAATCCATCACACCCTCCACATCACTTGCTAAAGTAGTAATCGATAATTTTCTATCTGAAAAGGGTGTATGCCCATGTCCTTGCAATTCAATGGCAATTACTTTCCTGGTTTTTGACAGATCAGGGATTAATTGGCCCCAGTTCATATCGATCGTGTAAAAGGCTCCATGTATTAAAACGATAGGCCTACCCTTGCCATATACTTCGTAATAAACTTTGATGCCATTAACGGGTGCGTAACCACTGTTGGAAGGTTTGATTTGCTGACCGTTTGATCGGGATGCTGTCAACATAATGATTACAATTAGCAGTATTGATTTAAGTGGATTATTCTTTTTGAGTAAATTTTGCATAACGTGATTTAGCTTTTGTTTGAGTTTTATTGACAAGACAAAGATGGGATTCCCTTCAGGAATTGACACAGTGTAAATACGACAATTTTAGAGGCTCAATACGACAACGATTGAAATAGCATTAGATGATGACTTTCGCCATACCACGACCGCTAACTTTCAGGACCTGGCGAAGGCAGGGCATTTGAAAACCGTCAGCCTAAATTAAGGACAAATGCTGATAGAAAAACAAATGTCCAATTACTCTCGTCAGCTCTGCTTTTGCAAAACAGATGTTAGGCGTTTGTCGTTTTCGTTTATATTTTTCCGTTATATTTTCGGTCAAATTCCACAATCCATTCAATGCCGTATTTGTCTCTAAAACAACCAAAATATGAACCCCAGGGACTATCACCAATAGGCCCTTCTATTTGTCCTCCTGCTGAAAGCCCATTAAATAATTTGTCTGCTTCTTCTTTACTTTCAGCATTTATTACAATTTTACTCCTGTTCTCATTTTCGTTTGTTTTTCCCATACTTTCCGGAACATCATTTGCCATCAACCTATTACTTTTGCCGATAGGCAAAGCAATATGCATAATTTTATTTTCTTCTTTTTCCGCTACCGCGAATTCAGGGCTTGCAAGGTCTTTGAAACGAATAACTTTTGCAAACTCTCCGCCAAATACTGATTTGTAAAAGGTAAATGCTTCTTCGGCATTTCCGTTGAAGTTAATGTGAGGATTGATTAGTGCCATAGTTATTATTTTTTTAGCTTGTTAAATTGTTTGTTCTATTAAAAGTTTATTCAAAATATTTTCAACGGAAATCATTTCCCGGATAAAGTTGCCAACAGATTTTCCAAATTGTTCATGGACATCTTAAATCCTTCTGTGAAGCCCATTTCAATCATTTTCTCCATGCGGGCAAGAGATTCATTATAAATAGTAATACGCACTGTTGTCTTTCCATTGTGTTCGCTAAAAGTGTAATCCCAATCAGAACCGGGTAATTCAGGGTTTTCATCTTTGTCCGCAAAAGCATTAAACATTTTGAAATTGGTTTTTGGGCTAATTGAAGTGTATTTCTGAATTGCCCAACGCTCTTGTCCTTCAGGGCTTACCATCGCATAAAATCTTCGTCCACCAACCTTGAAGTCCATAAATTTTGTCTTTGACGTCCATGGTTTAGGTGCCACCCATTGGTCAAGAATTTCTGGTTTGGTAAAAGCATCCCATACCAGTGAATGGTCGGCATCAAACTCTCTGGTTATGAATACCGTTTTTGTTACTTTGTCTACGGTAAAATCAAATAGCAAACTGTTTGTCATTTTTTCTTTTTTTTAAATGTTGATAATACTTTGTCAAGTTGATTAAATTGAGTTTCCCAAATTTTCCTGAATTGGGCTAACCAATTGTCAAATTCTTGCATTTTTTTTGGATTAAAGTGATAATAAATTTCTCTGCCAGACTGCTCAGGTTTAATTAATTCGCATTCCTGTAATACTTTAATATGTTTTGATACTGCTTGTCGGCTCATATCAAATTTTTCCGCCATTGCATTTGGCGTTAATGATTGGATAGCAATTAAAGTTAAAATAGCCCTGCGTGTTGGGTCAGCAATGGCTTGGAATATGTCTCGTTTCATTTTTAAATATTTAATTACGCAACTATCAGGTTGCAAATATATATGCAACTTTTGAGTTGCGCAAATTTATTTATGAAAATGTTTAGACCGGGTGGAAACAAATGTTATAAATCGAACTTTTTGAAGGAATTAAGAAGCACTTTCGGGACAAAAGAAGTGATAAACAGTCCTTTTCGTTGCATATCGCTCCAAAACGGGAAGCTGTAGCCTCGACAGGAAACCTTTTTTCTTTCATCACTTTTCATTCGTTTTATTATTTTTTCAAAGTGCACAGTGCATCATCCTTTCCTTTTATCGCGCAGAATAAAAAAGCTCAAAAAATCATTAACAATTAGCAACGTTCTCGGACAACCCATAGGACTACTATCCACAAAAAAGCACGATCCTTTCGAACCGTGCTTGTATTCTTTCGTAATCCAATTACAAACTTTTGATATAGTCAGCGCAACCCTGCATAATGGCCGGATCAGATTCCATCTCTACAAAGATGTATTTCAGGCCGCCCATTTTCGCGGCGTCAAAGAAATCTTTCCAATCAACGATGCCGGTGCCCATGACTACTTGTTTTTTGTTGTCAGTAGGGCTGTAGTCTTGCAGATGCGCGGATATGAAACGGCCGGGGAACTTGCGGAAGTAATCCTGGGCTTTGTAGCCTGAGGTGATTGCAGCAACCTGGAACTGCATCTTGATCAGCGACGGATCCATGTGTTCGAGCATTATGTCATAATGAGGGCGGCCATCGAACTTCTCGTCGAACTCGCCGTTGTGATTATGGTATCCTGCTATCAAACCGCCTTTTTTCGCTATTTCTCCGAAGTGGTTCAATTGATCGCAGTGTTTTTTCAACTCATCTTCGGTCTTGGAAGTGGGCGCACCGGAGCAAATCATGCATTTTAATCCTAGCTGATTGGCGAATTCGATGCGTTCGGAAAGATTGCTATCATCCGTAATCTCCTTCCAAACAAAATGACAACTGGTAGTTTCAAGGCCTGAGTCATTCGTAATTTTTTTTAGTTCTGTGCCCGAGTATTTAACAAGAGGAGTGAAGGGCCCCTGATATCCTTTAGGGCTGCACCATTCCACGTTTTTGTAACCATAGCCAGCCAGCCGCTTCATGGTCTCCTGCGGTTTCTGGGATATTTCTTCCCTGAACACATAAGACTGGAAGCCGAGTGGCATATTAATGCCTTTCTTATTCGCCATGGCTAAAACGGCGGCAGGGATCGACGTAAGAAAGCTGGAAGCGGTTAGGCCAGCAGCGGCATTACCGAGAAAAGATCTTCTGTTCATGATGGATTTGTTTTTTTCAGTTTATACAATTTATGGCAATTATACCTTTGAATAAAAGAAAAAATGCGGGTCTTGCCTGCACCTTCACGAATTTTATGTAGCCTCGATAGGAATCCTCTTTTCTTTCTTTATTTTTATTTCGTCTTGCTATTTTTTACAAAGCCTACATTTTATTGTCCTTTCGTTCTTTGGCGCAGAATAAAAATACAGAAAATATCGTCAAGAATGAGCAACGCTTTGAAACAACCCATTGGACAACCGTATCATATTCCTTCAAATTAGTGCACGTTAAAAATTACTTCATCCATAGAAAATAATTGTGCAATCAAAGATTGAAGAATATTTACGGTTTCTATTTCTAAGCATATTGTGCGTTCATGCTATATGTGATGTGTAATAAGAGTTTTTGTATTTTAATTTTTCCCCTAATTTATTTGGTAAAATACTAAATTAATTAGTACTTTTGCAACAAGTCATTTCAGGACAATACACAATACATATGACTCATACTCCTTATTCCTATAAACGTCCACATTCAAAGCGTTATGTTTTTACAAGTATTGGTAGAAGAAGAATTGAGAAAGTAGTTGACTTCGTCCCAATCGGATTAAAAAATGTAATGAATCTTGGTTTTGGAGATTTATTACCCGATGGTTCCGTGAGCGATACCGTCAATTCAAACGATGGGGATATCGTAAAAGTATTGGCCACTATAATTGCAATTTTAAAAGATTTCACTGCTGAATATCCAGCGATCGAGATTTTTTTCTCAGGAACTACGCCAGAGCGCACTAAACTGTATACTAGGATTCTTAGAACCTATTATTCAATTTTTAGTAGTGAATTTAATATATCTGGTATTACAGGTTCTGAAAATAAAAACAGGCGAATCCCCTTTGAGCCCAAAACCGACATTGAATATTTAGGTTTTTTAATTAATAGAATTAATTAACTTTGAAGTATGCTATTGGCGAAGAAAAATATCACTAAGAAAATCCTGAGAAACAGGTCATCTTCCTCTACCGTTATTGTCGTTAAGCAACGTATATCTGCGAAGGAAACTTTATTTCCGGAAAAAGTTGCGAGGGCAAAAAAAATCCTCAGTAATACTCAAGATTTGTAGTTCCCTTTCAAAATGATCGCTGACTATAAATGGCTGGAGAACAATAGGAGTCCTGTTTTCAATAATTTATTCCAAAATGCCCAATTCACTAAGCGGTGCGTAGCGAATTAAGTAAGAGATGAAAAAAATACCAACATAAAATTCGAGCCACTACCAAACAGAGAAAGAATGTTTAATAAAATGACAATTTATTATCGGCATCTTCGCAAATTTTATGTAGCCTCGACAGGAATCTCTTTTTCTTTCATCACTTTTCATTCGTTTTACTATTTTTTACAAAACGCATACTTCAATATACTTTCATTTTATCTCACAGAATAAAAAAAAACAAAAAATCAATAAGTATTAGCAACGCTTTGGGACAACCCATAGGACAACCACTCTCATAAAAAGTGAAGAGATGCGGGTTTTACCGGAATCTTCGCGAATTTTAGGTAGCCTGTCATCAGTTTGAACAAATAATTAATTATAGAATTATTTTGAGTTACGTATATTTTATTTATTTTTGTACGTAAACTAAAGATATGGATACAAAACTTACGCTTTCATTAGACAAGAAAGTCATTGAACAAGCAAAAAAATATGCCCAGAAGAAAAATATAAGTTTGTCCAAGCTTATTGAAGCTTACCTCTACAGGGCTTCCTCACAAGAGAAGGAGGAGCATGTCATTTCCCCGTTAGTTAAAAGTTTATCGGGTATAATTAAATTATCTAAAGACTTTAGCCATAAAAAGGGCTATTCCGACTTTCTGTATGAAAAATACAAAACTAAATAATGGAAAAGGTCTTTATTGATACCGATATAGCTTTGGACTTATTGTCAGAAAGATTACCGCATTATACTCATGCAGCCCAGCTATTCACTCAATCGGATAAAGGGAAATTATTAATCTATGTGTCATCACTGTCCTTTAGCAATCTGAATTATCTTTTATCGAGGCAATATTCACAAAAAGATGCCAGAAGAATTCTGAATAAATTTAAAGTACTCGTAAATGTTTTGGGCGTTGATGACAAGATCATCGGTTTATCCCTTAACTCAGAGTTTAAAGATTTCGAAGACGCCATCCAATATTATACTGCCATTGAAAACAACATCGGCACGCTAATAACCAGGAATCTTAAAGATTACAAATATGCTCAAATTGCCATTATAACTGCTGAGGATTTTCTATTGTCATCTTGATTGAAAGTAAAATTCTTATTCGATTGTTTGGCTGGGATTAACCGGAAAAACATTGATGCTCACTCCAAAAGTATTAGTAGCCTCGACAGGAATCGAACCTGTATCTGGAGCTTCGGAAACTCTTATACTATCCATTGTACGACGAGGCCCTGCTGCGTTGCAAATGTAATAAACAATACCTAATTGGTCCCTTAGCATTATCTTTGCCATCCCTCAAAAATGGGTGTTATGAAGCTTTATACACTACTCATCAAATATCGCCTGCACATAGGTATTGCGTTTATAGTTCTTGCCATCGTCGCAAATATCTTTTCAGGTTTCTGGCCTGCTTTTCTGCCTTATTTGGTTGGAGTAGTGCTCATATTCGGCCATTTCTTTTTTGGCCCTTTAAGATTGATTCAGGAATATATGGAGAGTGGCGACGTGGAAGGCGCAGAAAAGGTTTTGAGCACAATTAAGTTCCCTGGACTCTTGTATAAACCCATCAGATCCGTGTATTACACCCTGAGAGGCAACCTCGCTATGATGAAGCAGGATTTTGCGGGTGCAGAAAAAAACATGAAAAAGGGGCTTGACCTGGGGATGCCGATGAAAGAAGCCGAAGGCGCGAGCCTGCTGCAGATGGGTATGCTTGCAATGCAAAAAAACGACCTGCGTCAGGGCGAAAGCTACATACGGCAGGCATTAAGAAAAGGATTGCCTGATAAGGAGAACCACGCTGCTGCTTTTTTGCAGCTCTGTTCTATCATGATGACTAAAAGAGAGTTCCGCGCGGCGAAAGAATTTTTCAGAAAGGCAAAAGCCCTGAAGCCAACTACCCCTCAGATTGTTGACCAGATCAAGCAGATTGAAAAATATATTTCCCGCATGCCGGGCTAATCACTCCGGGGAGGAGGATTTTCGAGTTTCGATTTTAGCTGGTAACCAGGGAAAGGGAAGAAAAGATCATTTGCTTTAATAACGGGAAAGCATACACGTTTTTTTGGAGATACTCAAAGGGACCATACCGGAGTACATTTTCCTTTATATCAAGTCCTGGCTCTGTGGAAAACAAAATCACATATGCGGACTTATTGGTTTTCCTAATTTTCCGGATGGCTGTAAGCCCGTTCATTTTCCCTTCCAGCAAATAGTCCATGATGATAACAGAAGGCTCATTGTGCATCTCTTTAAGGCAACTCTCTCCTGAAGTAAATAAATGAATGTCTTGACTTACTGATCCAAGCGCCTGCATTACAAGTTCCTGATATATAGGGTTGTCTTCTACAATAAAAATCTTCAGTGGCTTATCTCCTGTCATATGATCCAATTTGTATTTACTTGATAATCACAAAATGATGCCGCATTTTTTTGCCTTGATAAGTATTTAAGGAGCAGAAGTTTAAATGTAGCGCCTCAAGTGATTGATTCCTCAAATGGGAATATAAGAATATTATATGGAACGGGGGAGATTTTTGTTAGCTCACCGGATTTCGCTCGGCAATTGCTTAAGGCAGACGCCTATTGCAAATTCGATTTTTTGGATAAGCAACGGCATTTCGCCCAAGCTAGCCTTTTGCTTTGCATTTGCCTCTATACTGCGTATTTCCTGGTGGATGGATTTGATGCCCATCGAATCAATCGTTGATTTTAATTTATGCGCAAGCTTTGCTGTCTGATCCCAGTTTTCTTCTTTGGCAGATTTCTTTAGCTCAGCTACATTTTGCGGCACTGTTTCCATGAAAAGTGATATCATCTTGTTCATAAATGTCGCGTCGCCACCAGAAATGGATTGAACCATGGAAAGATCATACATCTTCTCTTCATTTCCGCCCGGTTTATCCACTGAATCCATGATGTCTCCGTCTGCGCTTGCAATATTATTGTTCATTAGGATTTTTTTAATAGCTTTAAAAAGTTTGAATTCGTCAATTGGCTTACCTATAAAATCGCCCATCCCCACCTTAATATATTTCTCCTTATCTCTTGCACCCATATTGGCCGTTAATGCAATGATGGGGACGCGTGATTTTGCACTGTCGCTCAGTTGCCTGATCAGCGCCGTAGCTGCAAGGCCATCTAATTCCGGCATCTCTACATCCATCAATATGCAGTCGAAATCATGTTGCTGCAAGAGTTGCAAAGCTTCTTTGCCATTGTTAGCGATCGACACCTCACAACCCCATGACTCCAGCAGATGCCTCGCTATGACCTGGTTTATCTTGATATCTTCCGCTAAAAGAATTCTCTTATGTAGTAGGCTGGTATTACCCATTTCTTTGTTTAGATCGTCTGCAACCATCATGCTTCAGGTAAAAGTGAAGAGATACATTCCAAACAATTCCCAGTGCTACTTAACTTTCAGTTCTCCGGCCTGGATCATACGGTATAAAGTCGATTTGCCTATATCCAGTTTTTTTGCAACAAGCAGCACATCACGTTCATGTTTATCAAGGAAATGCTGAATCACCTGTATATCAAATTCTTTTAGCGTCAATTCTTTGTTCAGTAAACTGCTTATACTTGAAGTGGTATTCATGGTGATATGCTCAGGCTGAATCACATCCTCATCTGCCATCACCACTGCAAGATCCATGATGGATTTCAGCTCTCTCACATTACCCGGGAAAGAGTAGTTGAGCAGTTTTTGCTGCGCTTCAGATGAAATGGTTTTTTTTGCAATTTTATTTTCCTTACAGAAACTATCTACAAAATATTTGGCAAGAATAATAATGTCATTTGCCCTTTCACGCAAGGGCGGTAGCAGTATAGGTAAACCTATCAAACGGTAATAGAGATCTTCACGGAAGGTTTTTTCTTTGACTTCTTCTATCAAGTTTTTATGAGTGGCCACGATGATGCGCACATTGATCGGGGTAACGGCGTTGCTTCCCACTTTTGTGATCTCTCTTTCCTGCAACACGCGCAAAAGCTTCGCCTGCAGATTGATATCTAATTCTCCTATCTCGTCTAAAAAAAGTGTGCCTTTATCTGCTTCCTCAAACTTACCGATTCGTCTTGCAACAGCTCCTGTAAAGGAGCCTTTTTCATGTCCGAACAATTCGCTTTCGAGTAGTTCCCGAGGAATAGCTGCTACATTGACTGCAACAAAGGGCTGTTTACTCCTGTCAGAATTGTAATGGATGGCTTTTGCCACCATTTCCTTTCCTGATCCGGTTTCGCCTGTAATGGAAACAGTGATATTGGTTTTAGATGCTTTCTCGATCAGTGCGAAAACTTTTTCGATCGCCTCGCTTTTACCGATGATCATTTGTGAGAAATCATATTTTCTTCCAACCTGTGTTTTAAGTGTTTCGACTTCTTGCTTCAGGCTGCTTATTTCGCGCAGGTTCTTTATGCTGTTCCAAAGCCTGTC